>PAOZ01000046.1 GCA_002708695.1 Methanobacteriota archaeon
CCTGCGGTGAATTATATATTTAATACTGTTAACAAAATATATGTTGGAGGGGAAATACAAAAAATTTCAATGCCAAACCATTATGATTTTAGGAAATATAGATTAAGTCCAGACATAGTAAAGAAAAAATTTGAAGATAAAGGTTGGGACAAGATTGTAGCATTCCAAACTAGGAATCCCATGCATCGCGCACATATTGAAATGACAATTAAATCTATGAAAGAACTTGATGCTAATCTTTTTCTTCATCCAGTTGTAGGTCTTACTAAACTTGGTGATGTAGATCATTATACCAGAGTTAGATGTTACGAACATGCTATTAAAAAATATCCCACTGGTTCTGCACTTCTTGGGTTATTACCTTTAGCTATGAGAATGGGTGGGCCGCGAGAAGCGCTTTTGCATGCATTAATAAGGAAGAATTATGGTTGTACGCATATAATTATTGGTCGAGATCATGCTGGGCCAGGTAATGACCGCATGGGAAAACCATTCTATGGCCCATATGATGCACAAGATTTATTAAATGAATACAAAGATGAAATTGATATTGAAATATTACCTTTTAAGTTTATGGTCTATGTCCCCTCACGTAATTCTTATGATAGTATAGATGAAATAGGTGATAATGAAGATTATAAAACTATTTCTGGTACGCAATTAAGAGATATTTTAGATAAAGGTAAATCTATACCAGAGTGGTTCACCTATAATGAAATTGCTCAAGAACTAATTAAATCTAGACCACCTGTTGATAAAAGAGGTTTTACTATTTTTTTTACAGGCCTTTCAGGTTCTGGAAAATCTACGATTGCAAATGGAATTTTAATAAAATTACTTGAAGAAGGTAGCCGACCAGTGACACTGTTGGATGGAGATATAGTAAGAACTAACTTATCTAGTGAACTTGGCTTCTCAAAAAAAGATCGTTCAATCAATGTACAAAGAATAGGATATGTGGCCAGTGAGATAACGAAAAATGGAGGAATTGCTATATGTGCACCGATTGCACCATATAGAAATGATAGAGATATAAACAGAAGAATAATTTCAAAAGTTGGTGGATATATTGAGGTGTTTGTTGATACACCTCTAATTAAGTGTGAGGAGCGAGATTCAAAAGGTTTATATAAATTAGCTAGGGAAGGTAAGATAAAAGAATTTACAGGTGTTTCAGATCCGTATGAAGTGCCTAAAGACTATGATATAATTCTAAATTCAGATGGTTCAATTAGGCCAGAAGAATTAGTAGATGATATCTATAAAAAACTAATAGAGATTGGTTATATAAATAATAAAAAGTGATGGATTTTATAGATTTAAAAAAACAACAAGGTAGAATACGAGAAAAAATTGATTCAAGAATTAAATCAGTTTTAGATCATGGTAAATATATCATGGGGCCAGAGGTTTTTGAATTAGAGGAAAAACTTGCTGAGTATGTTGGTGTAAAATATTGTCTATCCTGTTCTTCAGGTACAGATGCATTGTTAATTCCACTGATGGCGAAAAATATTGGTCCTGGAGATGCTGTAATAACAACACCATTTACATATATAGCAACTGCTGAAGTTATATCTCTACTTGGTGCAGAACCTATTTTTGTAGATATATATCCTGAAACATATAACATTAATCCTGAAAAAATAAATAGTGCTTTAGAATCGGCAAAGGTTAAAGGGTTGATACCAAAGGCTATTATTGCAGTTGATCTTTTTGGTCTTCCTGCTCGGTATCGTTTATTAGAGAAAATAGCTAAAGAAAATGATCTTTTATTACTAGAGGATGCTGCACAAGGATTTGGAGGACAAATTAGAAACAGGAAAGCTGGATCTTTCGGTCATGTCTCATCTACTAGTTTTTTCCCCGCCAAGCCCCTTGGTTGCTATGGTGATGGTGGGGCAATTTTTACAGATGATTATGAAATGGCGCAGGTAATGCAATCAATTAGAGTGCATGGGAGTGGAAAGGATAAATATCAAAATATAAGAGTAGGTGTAAATGGAAGACTTGATACAATTCAAGCCGCTATTCTAATTGAAAAATTAGAAATATTTGATGATGAAATTCTACTTCGCAATAAAATTTCCACCTATTACACAAAAAATATAATATCACAAATAAAGAAGCCATTTGTGCCAAGAGACTATATTTCATCTTGGGCACAATACTCATTAATGGCTGCTTCAGAGCAAGAAAGACAGGAAACTACTTCTATGTTAAAAGATTCAAATATTCCAAGTATGATTTATTATAAGATCCCTCTCCATCTGCAGGATGTTTATAAAAATTTGGGACATTCTATCGGGGATTTTCCATTTTCAGAGGATGCAGCTAAAAGAATATTTTCTTTACCAATGCATCCTTATTTAACCATTCAAGAGCAAAATAAAATAATAAAAGTCTTGAATGGATTATCTGTTAATGAATAATTCAAATCAAAATTATGGGAATTAGGTTGTTATCTACTTAATTTAAAACCATAAGTTCTAGTCTTAATTCCTAATAAAAAAAATGAAATATCTAGTTACAGGTGGGGTCGGTTTTATCGGAAGTAACTTAGTCGACAAATTATTGGCTGATGGCCATGAAGTGGTAGTAGTTGATAACTTAATATCAGAAAATTCAATTGCAAGATTAAAAAATGGAGAATTATCTCATTGGGATGACAATCAAAATCTTTCTTTAATCAAGGAAGATATTAATAGTATAAGTGACTTCAGTATTTTTGATAATGTAGATGCATTATTTCATTTAGCAGCTTTGCCAAATGTGCAACTTTCTATTGATAAACCAATAGAATATCATAAAGCAAATATTACTGGTACTTTAAATATGTTATATGCATGTAATCGGGCTAAAATAAAACGGTTTATTTTTTCTTCTTCATCTGCTGTTTACGGTGAACCAAAAACGCTCCCATCTAAAGAGGAGGCACATCTGGATTATAAAAGTCCTTATGCTTTACATAAAGTGGTGGGCGAACAATATTGCCAATTATTTACATCTCTTTATGGTATTGAAACAATATCACTGCGTTATTTTAATGTATACGGTAAGAGGCAACCAATGAAAGGAGCGTATGCGCCTGTTATGGGTATATTTTCGAATCAAACATTAAATAATATGCCAATAACAATTAATGGCGATGGAAAACAATATAGAGATTTTGTTTACGTAGGTGATGTTGTCACTGCAAATATTCTTTCAGCAAATATTAAATTTAATAATTATGATGTATTTAATATTGGTAGTGGTATTGAATTTTCTATTAATAAAGTAGCAGACCTTTTTGATAATAAATTGCCTAGAAAGTATAAATCACCAATCAATGAACCTCGTAAGTCGTTAGCTGATATAAGAAAAGCGCGAAGTGTGCTTCAATGGAAGCCTAAAATGCAATTGATTGATTGGATTAATGATTATAAGCTAAAATTAGGTATATAAATTATATTTTATTAGAGCTATAGATTAAAGGTTTATATGGGGAAAAAAGTTTGTGTAGTCGGAGGAGGTTATTGGGGTAGTAATCATATAAAAGCTCTTTATGAGCTAGGAGTATTAGGTGGCATTGTTGAGGAAGACACAAAACTTCTAAAAAAACATGCTACACAATATCCCGATATAAAGTGTTTCTCATCGATTGATAGTGCCATATCGGATAAAAAATTTGCTGGTTTTACAGTAGCAACCCCTTCTGAGACTCATTACAATATAGCAAAAAGGTTAATCAATGCAGGAAATAATGTATTAGTTGAAAAACCGTTAGCTTTTTCTGTCGAACATGCTAAAGAATTATTAGAATTATCAATAAAAAATAAAGTCTTGTTAATGGTAGGGCATGTACTTCTATTTCATCCAGCAATTAGAAAGATCAAAACTATAATCGATAATGATGAAATTGGAGATTTGCAGTATATTTATAGTAATAGATTAAATTTAGGGCAAGTACGAACAGAAGAGAATGCCTTTTGGAGCTTAGCTCCGCATGATATTGCTATTTTTCAATATTTCATAAATGAATTTCCTGATTTTATCCAAGCATCTGGGAGCTCATTCTTACAGCATGGCATACAGGATTCAACTCTAACTTATTTGAAATATAAATGTGGAGTTGAAGGTCACATATTTGTTAGTTGGTTACATCCTTTCAAAGAACATCGTTTAGTAGTAGTTGGATCAAAAGCAATGATTACATTTGAAGATTCTATTAATGAAAAGCCTCTAAAATTATATTCGAAAAGATTTGATTTTTTAAATGGAATCCCTGAAAAAGTTGATGGTCCTGTAGATTTAATTCATTATGATAAAACACTACCTCTAACTGCAGAACTAGATTATTTTGTTAAAACTATTAACTCCGGTAAAGATATTGAAATATCTAATGGTAATCATGCTTTAGATGTTATTAGAATACTTGTTAAAGCGAGTGAGCAATTAAATTGAAATCTAAAACTAAATATTTTGTGCATGAATCATCATACATTGATGAAAATGTTATGATAGGCATAGATACAAAGATCTGGCACTTCTCCCACGTTCAATCCGGATCTAAAATTGGGCGTAATTGTACTATTGGACAGAATGTCAATGTTGGAAATAATGTTGTGATTGGTAATTATGTAAAAATTCAAAATAATGTATCTGTATACGAAGGCGTAGAAATAGAAGATTATGTTTTTTGTGGTCCTTCTATGGTATTTACTAATATTAAGCGTCCTCGATCTGAATTTCCTCAGAGAGGTAGTGAGCATTATTCAAAAACTTTAATAAAAAGATCTGCAAGTATTGGAGCAAATGCTACAATTGTCTGTGGGGTAACAATTGGTGAATATTCTATGATTGGCTCTGGATCTGTCATTACCAAAGACATACCTCCATATAGTCTTGTAGTAGGGAATCCAGGTAGAATAATTGGGAAGGTAGATAAAAAAGGTAAACGAATTGAATGAAATGGTTTATTTTTTGCTATTTTATAATGTATGTAGAAGATATGCCTAACAATCTTTATTAAAAATGGTAGTTACTAAGGTAGTTGTTTATGAAATTTGAATTAAGTGAAGTAAAAATTACTATCGTAGGCTTAGGCTATGTTGGTTTGCCTCTAGCAATAGAGTTTGGAAAATACTTTTCTGTTATTGGCTATGATTTAGATAAAAAACGTATTGATCAATTGCAAAAAAACTATGATAGAACTAACGAAATTAATCAAAAGACCATCGAAGCGAGTGGCATAAAATTTTCATCTTCATCAAGTGAAATTCAGAATTCAAATGTATATATCATTTCAGTCCCCAGTCCTGTGGATAATAATAATAATCCTGATTTTGAACCATTAAAAAATGCTTCCAAGATTGTAGGAAGATATCTTAATAATGGTGATGTTGTAATATATGAATCAACTGTATTCCCAGGAGCTACAGAAGAAATATTCGTACCAATCTTATCAAGTGAATCTGGAATGGAATACAATTCCGAATTTTTTTGTGGATATAGTCCTGAGAGAATCAATCCTGGAGACAAAAATCATACTATAACAAAAATTAAAAAAATTACTTCAGGGTCAACACCAGAAATATCAAAATTTGTTGACAGTCTCTACAGTATGATTATTGTTGCTGGCACCCATAATGTCAGTTCTATAGCTATTGCAGAAGCTGCGAAGGTAATAGAGAATACTCAAAGAGATGTTAATATCGCCCTAATTAATGAACTCGCTATTATTTTTAATAAACTTGAAATTGATACAACTGAAGTTTTAGAGGCTGCAGAAACTAAATGGAATTTTATTCCTTTTAGACCGGGACTAGTTGGAGGCCATTGTATTGGAGTTGATCCCTATTATTTGGTTCATAAAGCTGTGGAAGTAGGCTATCATCCAGAAATATTGTTAGCTGGTAGAAGGATAAATGATAATATGGGGCGATTCATAGCAGAAAATACAATTATCGAGATGGCCAAAAGAGGTAAAAATCCTCTCAATGCCAAGATAGGTATTTTAGGATTAACATTTAAAGAAAATTGTCCAGATCTAAGAAATTCAAAGGTTGTTAGTATTGTGGAATACCTTAGAGAATATAAATGCCACATTACCATATCCGATGAATGGGCTGATCATAAGGAGGCTAAAGATTTGTATGATATTGACCTAGATGAAATTGAAAGTATGGCGAATTTAGATGCTGTAATCATTGCGGTCAAACACTCACGATATTATCAAATAGATATTAAAATGTGGGAGAGTATTCTTAATGAAAGTGGAGTTATAATTGATGTAAAATCAATTTATTCTGAAGACACATTTTCTAGCACCAATTTGGGTCACTGGAAATTATAAAAAATATGGAAAAGGTTCTGGTTACTGGATGTGCAGGATTTATAGGGATGCATTTATGTAAGAGTCTTTTGAATGATCATTATATTGTTTATGGTATTGATAATCTTAATGATTATTACGATCCAAATTTAAAAAATAAACGTCTTTTGGAATTGAAAAAACATAAAAATTTTCAATTCCAAAAACTAGATATAAAAGAAGAAAATAATCTGAAGAAAGTTTTTAATGACTTTCATCCATCAAAAGTGGTAAATCTCGCAGCTCAAGCAGGAGTAAGGCATAGTTTAAAAAATCCCAGTTCATATATTAACTCAAACATAATGGGATTTATGAACATATTAGAATGTTGTAGGAATTTTAAGACTGAAGGTCTTATATATGCTTCAAGTTCATCTGTATATGGTAAAAATAAAAAAGTCCCCTTCTCAGTAGATGATTCAGTTGATAAACCCATATCTATTTATGCTGTATCAAAAAGAGCAAATGAGCAAATGGCTTTTTCATATAATCATCTTTTTGGAATGAAAAATACAGGTCTAAGATTTTTTACTGCCTACGGTCCATGGGGACGTCCTGATATGGCGATGTATATATTTGCTGAAAAAATTATGGCGGGTGAGAGTATACCAGTTTTTAATAATGGTAAAATGTGGAGGGATTTTACTTATATAGATGATATAATTAATGGAATAAGATTAAGTATTGATAGGAATTATGATTGTGAAATTTTTAATCTAGGTAACAACTCTTATACATATTTATTGGATGTTGTTAAAATTATTGAAAAGTTGCTTGATAAAAAAGCTGATATTGAATTTCATGGCATGCAACTTGGAGATATAAAGAAGTCATATGCTGACATTGATAGATCAAAAAAGATGCTTGGATATAAACCATGTGTTGATATTGAATCAGGACTATACAATTTCATTAATTGGTATAAAGATTATAATAATTTAATATAGTATTTCTTTTAATTGTTACTTTAATGTGTTTTGTTAATTAATATTAATAACCAAAAAATATTTTCTCTGTAATTTTATTTAAACAACTACCATTTTCTCCTTAATAAAGTCTAATTTTTTTCAAAAATAAATTGCCAGTATTTCTTCATTGAATTATAGTAGTTAATATGGTAGTTATTAAAATTTTTGTATATTAAATTTAAATTTATAAAAAATATAACTTTCTTTGAGGTAACTCTTTTAAAAATAGAGATTATAATTTATGAGTAGCATTTATAAAAAGGGTCGTGATGGATATTATTATTATCAGAGGTATGTATATAATCCAAAAACTGGGAAAAAAGATAAAAGAGTCTTTCACTCTTTAGGAACAAAAGATTTTGATATAGCATGCTTAAAAAAAGATAAATATGACCAAGACTATTTACGACCAAGTGGCTATACTAAAAAAGGTAAAGTCACTTATTCAAGATTATTCTATATCTTGATTCCCATAACATTATTATTTTTTTATGAACACCTAAAGACGCAAAAATCAAATCAATCTTCTATAATGGAAGAGAAGCCAATTTATAATGCTAAACCAAAAATTTTAAGCTCTAATAATAGTAAAATTAAAGTAGTAATAGATAAACCTGAGGTATCATCAAATCAAGATAATAGCAAAGATTCAAATAAAATTATTATCGCCACTAATGAGGTCAATAAATCCATTATTCAAAAAAAATCTATTCCTAAATACAAAATTGAGCGTATTATAGAATTGTCAGAGACTTTTAAACAGGCTAAAATATTTGTTACCGTTAATTCTAAAGCAGATAATTCAAGTTTAAAATTACTCTGTGATGAGATTAAAAAGAAAAATAGTCAATTTTCAAACATCATAATCTGTTTGTATGATAATAGTAAAATGGGTAAAAAGCTAGCCAATGGTGATAAGTACAATGTTAATAATCAAGAAAAACAAGAGGCGTGGATAGGTATGTATACTTATAATCCTGTAGAAGGGGCATATTTTGATGACAATCCAGGTGGTTATCTTGGAGCCTATTAGGGAGATTTAATATGATTAGGATAATTAAAATTATATTTTTTATATCATGTACCTTATTAGGACAGACATCTGATCAAATAGACCAAGCAAAAAAATTGATTAAACAGACTGGGATGTCTGAGAGTGATGTAAGATCTGCAGCTAAGCTAAGAGGATACTCTGAAAACCAAATAGATAAAGTGATACAAAAAGAAAAGAATAAAAAAACTAATGCTAAAAAAGATGAAATTCCTGCTACAGAAAAAACTGGTTTAATTAAGCCCGATATCTCTAATAATTTAAATAAGAAGGAATCTACTGAACTGCCAATTATTAGTGAAAATGAGATTAAAAATCCAGTTGAAGACTTAAATGAAGATAATTTGGTTGATGATTTAAACATTGAATCTGAAGGACAACCTGACAAAGTCCCACTAACTCATTTTGGGTATGATATATTTGAAAAAGACCCTGCTTTATTTCAATCTAGTTCCTTTGGTGCCGTAGACCCTGATTATCTTATCAGTCCTGGTGATGAAATAATAGTTATGTTATGGGGTGAGACTCAGTTCAGGCAGGTACTTGTTGTTGACCGAGAAGGTTTTGTTTTTATTCCTGAAGTTGGTCAAGTCTTTGTCAATGGTTTGAACCTTAATCTACTTGAATCAAAGCTTTTTCGTGTTATGTCCCAGGTCTATGCAAGCTTGAATCCGCAAAATCTTAAAGCTACTACTTTTCTTGACGTTAGCTTAGGAAACCTTAGACCTTTACGAATTCAAGTTCTTGGAGAGATTGCTCAGCCAGGGGCATATACAGTTAGTCCAGCTGCAACTTTATTTTCGTCGTTATACTATTTTAATGGTCCGACAACTTTAGGGTCATTAAGAGATATAAGGTTAATTAGAGGAGGAAAGGAAATTGCCAAGATTGATTTTTATGATTTCCTGCTTACTGGTAAAAAACCTAAAGATCAAAAACTGCAACTTGATGATATAATTTTTATCCCGTACAGAATGAAAACTATTTCCTTAGAGGGGGAGGTTAATAGACCGGGTATATATGAATTAAAAGAGGATGAGGATTTATCAGATCTTATTGAAATAGCAGGTGGATTAAAAATTACCGCCTACCTTGACAGAGCCCAGATAGATAGGATTGTACCATTTGAACAAAGAGATGAGATGGGCATGGATCGTTTATTGACAGATGTTAATCTGAGTAACATATTATCTTCTGAGGAAAAAATTGATATTCTTAATGGAGATAAAATACAAGTATTCTCAGTGTTAGAAATGCGTCAGAATGTTGTTAATTTGAATGGTGCAATTACTAGGCCAGGGGTGTATGATTTAGGAGATTCTTTAAACCTTAAACAATTAATTGAAAAAGCGGATGGTCTTTTGGGAGACGCTTATTTAGAAAGGGTAGATATAGTTCGAACCAAAGGAGACTTTACAGAATCGCTAATAAGATTAAATCTAGAAAAAGCATTGGAAGAAGACTCATACCATAATATTCAATTAAAAAGTCTCGATAGAATTATAGTTTATAGCATCTCAGATATGATCTCTGAGGAACAAGTTTATATAAGTGGGCATGTTAAAAGTCCTGGATATTATCGGCTACAAGAAAATATGACTTTGTTTGATTTAATTTTTAAATCCGGTGGGTTCCTTGATCCAGTTTTTAAAAATCAAGCATACCTAAAGCGTGCAGAATTAATTAGACAAAATACGAATGGAGTTGCAAAAAGAATAATTCCGTTTAACCTTGGTCTTGTATTAGATAAAAAAGATTCTTCTGGAATGCTATTAAAAAATAACGATTTTGTTCGAATTTATAGTTTAGTTGAGATTGAAGGATCAACCAAATATGTTTCAATAACAGGCCATGTCAAGCGTCCTGGGAATTATGAATTGTTTGAAAATAATATGACAATTTATGATCTTATTTTTAAAGCAGGAGGTATTGATGATGCTCTTTTTAAGGAAAACACTTTTATGGATCGTGCTGATTTAATTCGATACGATGATAATCAGATTACTAAGAAAATCATACCAATTGATCTTCAAAACATAGTCAAGGATAAAAATTTTGAACAGAATGTTGTTCTCAAGCCAAATGATCTAATTCATATTTATTCTAGAGATATTTTTACCACGAATCATACTGTCTCCATAGATGGAGCAGTAACAAAAAAAGGTGTTTATGAATTTAAAAACGGGATGACCGTTAAAGACCTAATTCTTGAAGCAGGAGGTATTACAGATAATGTATATCATTATGTAGTTGAAATTGCGCGTGTGGATCCAAAAAAATTGGATGAAAATACATTTGCAGAAATAATAAAGATTGATATGGATAAAGATTTTTCAATTGATAATTATAAATACAATATAGATAAATCTTCTGGGAATATAGATATTACTAGAGAAGAGATGAAGCTCATGCCATATGATTATGTATCAATTCGCCCAGACCCTTATTTTAATATTCAGAAAAAAGTTTCTATTAATGGATCTATTTATTTCCCAGGTGACTATGCAATTTTATCTCCATATGAAACTATATTTGATATTATTGAACGTGCTGGAGGTTTATTGCCGCAGGCCTATCCAATTGCATCATCGTTTACAAGGAAAGGTCAATCTGTTAAGATTGATATTGATCGGGTAATCAAAAAGCCAAAATCAACAGAAAATATTTTTATTCAAGATAATGATTCAATTTTTATTGCAAAAAAACCTAATGTTATTCAAGTAATAGGTGAAGTTAGTTCTCCTGGATTTTATAAATTTTCTAGAGGTTTACGTGTAGATAAGGCAATAAAAAGGGCAGGTGGGTTTTCTCCAGATGCGTTAGAATCTGATGTTTTTATTATTTACCCAAATGGTATATCAAAAGATTGCAGTGGTTGGTTAAGAAATCCAAAGGTCCTCGATGGTTCCATAATTACTGTGGGAGTGAAACCTGAGGAAGAGCCATTTGACAGAACGGAGTATTTTAAAGAGCTCACATCAATATTTGCCAATCTAGCACAGGTAATATCAATAATAATTTTAGCAAATCGTTAAATGTATCTTTCTCAAGAATTATCTTTAATTTCTGGGCCTTTTGTTAGAAATTTTTTCTTAAAAATATTGATAGTTAATTAAAGTACAAAAATTAGGTATTATGAGTAAAAAGAATGATAATCTAAAATCAAATTTTATTTTTGATGAATCCTCTATTACATTTTTTGATATTCTTTTATTTCTCGCAGAAAATATAAAGTTCATAGTTGGCTTTGCATTAATACCTACTTTAATATCTGTTTTATATCTTCAGGTTTTAGCAGAAAATGAGTATGTGTCTTCAGCTAAAATAATTAGCTCAACAGGTAATCAACCAGTTTCTGGTGCTGCAGGTTTTGCAGCAGAGTTGGGTATTGTTTTTCCAAACCTAAATCAAAATACTCAGTGGGTATATAAAGACATCATAAAAAGTAGAACAATCCTCACAAAAGTATTAAAGAAAAGATTTAAAACCGATAAATATGGTAATGAAATGCCGTTAATTCAGCTTTTGACTCATAAAAATAACCCTGTCAATCTTAGTATAGATACGTTGGAATATTATGCGTTCAATAAGTTAAATCAGATGGTAGAGGTTGATGAGGATAAGAAAACAGGAATAAAAACAATTATGGTTAATGCATTTGAACCAAAATTAGCGAGATCAATCAATCAATCAATCATCAGTGTTTTAGATGATCATCAGCAAACCTGGAATACAGATCAGATAAAAAAAACAAAATCTTTTATTGAAGAGAGAATTATTGATAATAAGAAAGAGTTAAGTTTCGCTGAGCAGAACCTTAAAAAATTCAGAGAGCAAAATCGACGTATTGAGAATTCGCCAAACTTATTGCTCGAGCAAGAGAGGCTTGAAAGAGAGGTAATTGTTTTAACAGGAGTCTACACTACTTTAAAACAGCAATTAGAATCTACTAAAATAGAAGAGGTAAAAGAGTCAAATTATGTCATTGTACTTGACCCGCCCCATCTTCCAATTGAACGTGTTTATCCAAAAAAGAAAAAAATGGTCCTAATGACATTCTTTGCCGGGTTATTAGCGGGATTTTTTATCTCATTTTTCAAAACGCGTATTAGTTCAAACTCTACTGAGGAAAATCAGAAAATTGAAGAAATAATATCTTTACTTAAATCCTATTTACCAAACTTGAGTTTAAAGAAATGACTGTTTCAATTATAATTACTTGTTATAATTATGGTAGGTTCTTAGAAAGAGCGATAAGAAGCGTCTTAGATCAGGATATTGATAAATCACAATATGAAATTATTGTAGTTAACGATAATAGTAGTGATGAGACTTCCGCAGTTATGAAAGAGTATTCAAGCAGAATAAAGCAAATACATAATAAAACTCAATCAGGAATCTCTGCATCAAGGAATTCTGGGATAAGGAAAGCACGTGGGAGATATATATTAAATCTCGACGCTGATGATTACCTAGATAATCATATACTGAGTGTGCAGTGTCTTTTTCTCAATAATAATCCAGAATATGGAGCAGTTTCGTGCGACTATTTCACCGTTGATAAATTTGAAAACCATATTGACCGTATCGATGGATGGGAAAATCCTATAGCTTGTGGAATAATGTTCAGAAAAGATTTTCTAGTAAGGATTGGATTATATAACGAAGACATTAAAATATGGGAGGAAAAAGATTTGAGAAAAAGGTTTGAAAAAGATTTTAAGATTTATAATCTAAAGATTCCACTTTATAGGTACAGAAAACATGGCGAAAACCATACCTCAAAATAATAGGGTAAAAGTAATCGCAGAGATTGCCAATGCCCACCAAGGATTAGTCAAAAAATTATATGAACTAGTTGATATTTGTATTGATTTAGAAGTTGATATAATCAAATTACAGATATTTAAGTACAATATGATAGCAACAAAGGATTACTACCAGTATCACGAGTATAAAGAACTCTATTTTAATAACTCCGTATGGAAAGAGGTTATTTCATATATAAAAAAAAACAGCCAATCTAAAATTGCAATTGATATGCTAGATGAGTACAGTTTTGAATTATTGAGTGAATGCCTGGATAAAATTGATTATGTTAAGATAACACCAAGTATTTTTACTGAAAAAACCTTCGTTAAAAAAATCATTGACTTGTGTGACAATATTTTTGTTGGAATCGGGGGTTTATCCCCAAAGCAAGTTGAGAAAACGCTAAATTACTACAACTTCAAAAACAAACATATTGTTCTAATGTGCGGTTTTCAAGGATTTCCCACAGAGATTTGCGATCTGCGCCTAGAACAAATTAGATATTGGAGTGAAAAGGGTTATCAGGTTGGATATGCAGATCATGTAGATGCTGATGATGAAGATTTGTCAATTCAAGTCCCGATTTACGCAATTATGCAGGGAGCGAGGTATATAGAAAAGCACATAACAATTGATAGGCACCTGAAAGGGCATGATTATTATTCCGCTCTAGAAAAAGATTCTTTTAGCAAAATGTTAATGAAAATTAGCGCTGCTGAAATTATAATGGGCAATAAATCAGAGGCAGTAACAGATAATGAGATTTCTTACAAAAAACTTTTCAGATATGCTGTTGCAAAGAACTACATAAAAGCTAATTCCACTCTGAAAAGAAATGATATATCATTTAAAAGAACAGGTGTTGAAGGTCTAACTGAACAAGAGCTTAAAAAGCTCGAAGGGAGAATTTTCCTTTCTGATCTAGATAGAGATGAAATGTTAACTCTACATAATTTAAAAGATAAATGATTAAAACCTTAAAAAAGTTCAAACCAAAATTCTTTAAAAAAAGTAGGCATACAGTTAATTCAGGTATAGTATCATATAAATTAGTTTTTGATTATATCAATCTGCACATAAATAACCAGATAGAACCAATTCGATTCAACACAGTTATTAACACTTTAGAAATTCCACTAAGGTCGTCTGGTCATTTACAAATAATAAAGAAAGTATTTTAAATTATTAAAAGCATGGTTGGTGTACTTATACAGGTTCGTTTAGAGTCAAAGAGGCTCCCTCAAAAAGCTAAATTATTTTTGAACGGATTATCTGTTGTTGAAAGAGTCATTTTGAATGCTAAAGAAATTAAAGGAGTAAACAAAATTGCCATTGCAACTGTTGATAATGAATTAAATGTAGATTACTTTTCTAATATTGCAGAAAAAAATAATATTGAAATTTTTTATGGTAAGAATGATGACATAATTAAAAGATTTATTGATGCTGCAAACTTTTTTCAATTAGAACATGTTGTGAGAGTCACTGGCGATTGCCCTCTAGTTTCTTATGAGGCTTCAAGTCGATTAATCGATGCTCATTTAAAACATAACTGTGATTACACTCATATTGATGGCAAATATATTAATGGTGTAAATTCAGAAGTATACTCGTTAGCTGGATTAACAAGGATGTATGAAAGTACAGATACTTCTTTATCTGAGTATATGTCTATTTACTTTAGAAATAATTCAAAATTATTTAAAAATTTCGGCTTGAAACTTAGTGCTGATTATTATAATCCTGTATACAGAGTTACAATCGATGAACAAAAAGACTTTGAAATGTTAAATCTTTTTTTCAAAAATGTCGGAAGGCGACCTGTTTCATTTTTCGAGTGGTATAACTTTTTTCAAAAAAACAAAGATCTCGCACGTATTAATCGAGAAATAATTGAGAAGTGGGATAACGAAAAAGGTTTTGATAGCAAACTAGCAAAAAAAATAGAATTATTATCAAAAATAAATTAAAAATTGCAGTTATTGGATGTGGATCAATTGGTAGCAGACACGCTAGGATTTTAAAGAAAAAATCTTGTGAAATTATTGTCTACTCTAGGTCCCAAAAAGCTAACGCTGATGGCTATATTACTTTTAATGACTTTGATGCAATTTTAAGGCAGAAAATTGATGGGGTGATAATTTCTACACCTACTTCTATGCACTTAGAACACGCAAAATTTTTTTTTCAAAAAGATATATCAATCCTAATTGAAAAACCCTTATCTAGCAATATATCGGATTTAAATAAATTTCACCCAAAGTTTCCAGATAATATATTAATTGGAAACAACTTAGGTTATCATCCAGGTTATCTAAAAATGTGCTCTTTATTGAAAAATAAGCTCATAGGTGAGATTTATAATGTTAAGGCAGAATTTGGTACATACATGCCTGCTTGGCATCTGAACGAAGACTATAAAACATCCTATGCTGCCAATTCTAATTTGGGAGGCGGAGTAACACTTACATCAATACATGAGATTAGTTATTTGATGGATTTTTTTGGTGGCATCGAAGATTTGGAGGCATATGAAATAAGAAATCATTCTTTAGATATTGATGTAGATTGTGGGATTGAATGTATCTTCAAACATAAAAATGGTATAATTTCAAACCTATATCTAAGCTTTTTTCAACGACCAATGACACGAAGGTGTTTTGTAATTGGTAGTGAGGGCACAATAAAATGGGATCTTGTGAAATGTCAAATATTGGTGAGTATTAATGATGAAAAAGATTATATCCAGTATGATGATAGCTATAAACAATCCTTTGAAAAATCTTATCATTACCAAATGGAGCACTTTATGGATATGATGGAAAAAAGTGTGAAACCTCAAGTTCCTTTATCAGTTGGCGCTAGAGATCTTGATATTGCTACAAAAATACTAAAAAAAATTGGAAGGTAGCTTGAGGCACGATAAAATCAATTTTAAGAAAAAGTTTGACCTAAGCGGGAGGACTATAATTATCATTGGAGGACTTGGTCTAATTGGGAAAAGCTTTTGTGATGTGGTGGCACAATATGGTGGAAATGTTGTTGTTGTTGATAAGAATCATAAGGGGATGACTGCTCATTTAAAATACCTCCGTAAATATAATATTAATTGTGAAGGATATTCTATTGACATATCAAAGAAGAAAGAAATTAAATCTTTATTAAATGAGGTCTTGCTCGAATTCAAAAATGTAGATGGTCTTGTTAACGCTCATCATGTTAAACCAGATGGTTTTTTTGAATCATTTGAAGATTATGATGAGCATACATTAACTAAAATTTTAGAGGTCAATCTCAAGGGCACGATATTGAGTTGTCAAATCATTGGATCATGGATGGCATTGAATAATGGAGGTTCTATAGTGAATATGCCCTCTACTTACTCTATAGTTGCACCAAATCAAAATCTTTATGAAGGTAACAAAATGGGTTCTCCAGCTGTTTACTCAGCATCAAAAGGGGGAATTAGAGCACTAACAAAATATTTAGCAGTATATTGGTCAAAAAATGGTGTGAGAGTCAATGATATAACCCCACACGGTGTTTGGGATAATCATGAGGCTACTTTTGAAAAAAAATTTAATGATCTTTCTCCCATGGGGAGGATGTCATTTAATCATGAAGTGGCGAGTGGATTGATTTATTTACTTTCAGATGCATCAAGTTATGTCACTGGGCATAATCTTGTGATTGATGGAGGATGGACAGTTTGGTAAAAAATATTCTAAACTATTTTGAATATCAAAGTATTAATCAAAGTCCATTAGGGTTTTTGGAGCCATATATTATTGCCGAAGCTGGAGTTAACCATGAGGGAAGTCTAGAAATAGCAAAAAAACTGATTAATGATGCTAGCGAGGGAGGCGCCGATGCAATAAAGTTTCAAACTTACAGAGCTTCAATGCTTGCATCAAAAGACTCCCCATCATATTGGGATACGACTAAGGAACCTACTAAATCTCAATTTGAACTATTTAGCAAGCATGATAAATTTTGGAAGAAAGAGTTTGAAGAATTAAAAATTCATTGCGATAGTGCTGGAATCGAATTTTTATCCACCCCCTTTGATATTATCAGCGCTGAATTTCTTAATGATTTAATGCCAGTGTTTAAAATTTCTTCATCTGACCTGACTAATAAGCCATTTATTCAAAATATCTGTAGTTATAATAAACCAATTATACTTTCAACTGGAGCATCAAGTATTCATGAAATTGATGATGCACTTAAATGGGTTTCTGCATTTGGTAATAAAATTGCACTTCTCCATTGCATACTTAATTACCCAACCGAAGATTCAAATGCAAATCTCGGCATGATTTTAGACTTAAAAAAACAATTTCCTGAAAATGTAATAGGATACTCCGATCATACTCTGCCAAATGAAATGAGGAACATTGAAATTGCAGTACTTTACGGTGCAAGGATAATCGAAAAACACTTCACACATGATAAAGCACTCATTGGGAATGATCATTATCATGCAATGGATATGGGAGATTTAAAAAAATTAGGCTCAAAACTTTCATATTTAAAAAAAATCACAGGTTCTACAAGAAAAGAATTTTTACCCTCTGAAATTATATCTAGAAAGAATGCACGCCGATCACTTGTGGCAGCAAAAACTATAAAAAAAGGGGAGCAAATATCTTTAGAGGATTTGACTTGGAAGAGACCAGCAGCTGGTATTTCTCCATCAAAAATTGAAGAAGTCGTAGGTTGCTATGCCACGAGAGAAATATCAGAAGATGAAGTAATAAAACAAAAAATGATTGAGAAAGGTTAGATTAGGAATGGAAAATAAAGTTTACGACATTGTTGCAAAGAATTTTAATATGGCGACAGATAGTATCAACAGTAAAACTGGGCCCTCCGATATCCCACTTTGGGATTCTCTAGGCCATATGACATTAATTAGTAGTATTGAACAGTCTTTTAATATTGAGTTTGAATTTGAAGAAATGTTTGAAGTCGTATCTGTTCAATCTATTATTGATATTTTGAATAGAAAAATTGAACAAAAGTAATATTTCAGAGTATATATCTTTTCATGCGCAATCGATGCCTGATAAGATAATTTTTGAAGAGATTTCAGGCCGGAATACTTCATACCTGGATTTTGATAAAAAAATTAATCAATGTTGTAATTATTTAAATGATAAAGGAATAAAGCAAAATGATATAATATCTTTGTGTATTGATAATAATCTGTCTTTTTTAATTTTGTATTTTGCATCTATTAGATCAAATATAATTGTTAATCCGCTACCTTTCAGTCTCTCGTCATCAGAGATTATTAAAAATTTAGATTTGATAAAACCAAAATATATATTTCACCAAAATAAAGATCTAAAAAATCAATTTTCCAGTATTTCAGAGGTTGATATTAAATCAACAAATTTATTATTGGATGTTTTAGAAAAACTTGACAAAAATAAATGGGTGTGCAAAAATAGTTTAGATGACATTAGTTGTATTTATCACAGTTCTGGAACTACTGGAGATCCTAAATGTGTTGAGTATAGTCACAATAACATGCTCAACTTGATTGAATCCATAGTAGAAGGCTTTGGATATAATAAAGATACAAGGTTCCTTGGAGTTCTGCCTCTCGGACATACAGCAATAATTAACTACCAGTTGTTGCCTTCTGTTTTTGCTGGATCTTCTCTTGTTTTAGCAAAAAATTTTAGTTCGATTAGACCGGATTTTTGGGATATTGTAAATTCTGCTACGATAAATTCTGTTGAGCTTGTGCCAACAATTGTATTTTCTATGTTAGGTACGCCATACAATCCATTATCAGTACAAAAAAATAAAACACTAAAATACGTTGGTTGTGGTTCTGCGCCTTTATCAAAAGAGATACAGATTACATTTAAAAATAAATTTATGATACCCCTCTCAAATTTATATGGGTTGAGTGAAACAGGTCCTAGTCATTTTGATAATCCATTGAACAAAAATTGGGAACCAGGTAGCATTGGTTATCCTTTGAAAGTAAATAAATGTAAGATTTTCACTAGTGATTTAAAAGAAGCGAAAGATGGGGAAACTGGTGAAATAGCATTAAAGGGGGAAAATGTTTTTGTAGGATATTTTGAGAATGAAAGTGCTTACAAGAAATCTTTTCACAATGGATATTTTTTAACTGGTGATTTGGGCTACAAGGATAAGGCTGGCAGGTTTTTTTTTGTTGATAGAGTTAAAGATCTCATTATTCGAGGAGGAGTAAATATTGTTCCTGGAGAAATTGAAGAATTACTTTATCAAATTAATGGCATTAGGTCAGCTGCAGTATATGGACTACCTGATAAGCTCTTTGGTGAAAAAATTGTTGCTGTAATTGAACCAAAGGGTGTTCTTAGCGAAGATCATATAAAAACTTTTTTGTCCGATAAACTCCAGCGGTTAAAAATACCAGAAGTGATACATTTTGTTGATTCAATGCCAAAAACTCCATCAGGGAAAATATTTAAGAGAAAACTAAAAGATAAATTATCATCATCATGACAGTTGAATACTTATACGAGGAGTGTCAAGAAATTATACTTGAGGCGGGTCAATTACTCAAAAATACTAGGAAAAAAGATTATCAAATTATTTTAAAAGATAAAAATGAATTTATCACTGAAATAGATTTATCAGTTCAAAAATATATTGTAGATAGAATTAACTCATTAGGGAATTATAATTTTATCTTGGAGGAGCAGAGGAACTTTAACGATAAACAAAAGATTGAAAACTGTTTTGTTATTGATCCAATTGATGGTACTCATAATTTTATTGCAGGATTGCCCAATTTTGCTATAGCTATTGCTTATTTAGATCAGGGAGTCGTGCAATTTGGAATAATTCATATACCTGAAAATGGTGATACATATAATGCAATGATAAATTTAGGTGCATATAAAAATAATGAAAAAATTAAGGTCTCAAAAAATTCTGATATAAGAAAAAGTATTGTTGCATATGATAATCAATTTTACAAAGGTGAAAAAATTATAAGAAATTATGAAAATATAGTGAAGTCAGTTTTCACAACTAGGATACTAGGGTCTGCATGCATTGATAGTTGCTATGTATCTGACGGTAGTTTAGATGCTCGTATTTTAAATTCTACAAAGATATATGATATTGCTGCTGGGTCAAGAATCGTTGAGGAGGCAGGGGGAATTGTTACAGATTTTCATGGAGAAAAAATTAACTTTTCTAAAGTAAAAAGTGTAATATTATCCAGTGGAATGTTTCATAATAAGTTATTAAAAATTATTTCGGCGGAAAATTAAATGAAAAAAATTGCAGGAATGAATGGCTTTGGTAGGTTCGGGCTCCACTTATTGAAGTACTGGCTTGACCGATCCAGTGATTCATCGTTCTCAATTAAGTATATAAACGATGATACTTTGACAATAGAGGAGGCATTAAAAATCATACAAAATGATGAATTTGTCGTCTTTAATAAATATAATATAAAAATATCTGGAGAAAAAATACGCTTCCTGAAACCTAATGGAGAAATAAACGAATTAATTTTCACAAACGACAAAAAAGATGATATTTCTTGGATTGGAGAGCCGAACATGTTCTTCGAATGTTCAGGAAAAAATACTATAAAGAGAGACAGCTCCACTTTTTTAGTTGGAAAAACTGAAACCGTGATTATTTCAGCAACCTCATGGGATGCGGATGAAACTATAGTATTTGGATTCAATCACAAAAATTTTGATTATGAAAAAAAGGTTATTTCATATGGCTCTTGTACAGTAAATGCGTATGTACCATTATCAAATTATATTAATGATAAATACGGTATAATTGACTCAGATGTGAATGTCATTCACAATATACAGAAGTATAGACTGCAGGATAACTACACTTTAAACAGAAAATTTTGCACTTTAGAAAAATCTGGTGCTTTATTACTCCCGTTCATAAATGAAAATAATTTTGTTGTTAACTATACCGTAATACCCTATCCAGGTGTATCAATTATTGATTATCGATTTAGGATAAGAAACAAAATTAATCTCTCTGAATTTTACAAAAATTTGAAAAACGAATGTGACGAAGGTACTTTGAAAGGTTTATATAACATTGAAGAACAAGATTTAGGTCCAGAGGTGAATAATTGCACAATATTCTCTTCTGTTTTTATCAAACAAGGAATAAAAGTAATTAATGATCAAGTATATATATTCTCTTATTTTGATAATGAAAACTCGGTTAATCGATATTTTGACTTAGTTACTTATATTGCCAGTGGTTCTTGAATGATAAATCATTAGTCTTCAAGAATTTAATGAAAAAAAACATCACGTTATCTGATTATAAAACAGGGAAAGCCCCTCTCTACTGTAGTAAAGATTATGAGGTTAATTATATCGATTTTATAAAAACTATGTATCGGGTTGGTATAAAAGAAGGGGACACTGTTTTACTACACTCTGATGTTCTTACGTTCGGTAAACCGGTGTTTAAAAATCTAGATATA
>PAOZ01000047.1 GCA_002708695.1 Methanobacteriota archaeon
TGGGAGTTCAGGCATTATAATCACTCAACTTTGAGGCCTAAGGACTCCTAAGCAAATACATCACATGTTGGTCTTCTAATCCTTTCAAATCAATTCGTTCAACGAGTTCCAAATTAGATTCTGCTATTTTTGATTCAGCAGCTAAAAATCGTGCTTCATCTCCTCCGTCTGTCCATCTTTCTGATGCAGCTTTCAACGACAACAAGGCAATTCCATTAGAACTTAAAAATCGATTACAAATTCTCAACATCAAATCCACTTGGCCTGCTTGTGAAACATCTTGGAGAATCCATGGAACACGATTTGAGAGAAAAATCGCGTAATCATCTAAATTACGTGCATCAGATAGAACAGGAAGGATTCCAGGTCTCTTTTCCGCGAGAGAAAGAAGGTCCCTTATACAGCGTGCAGACAAATCCACAGCAACAATTGAACCGCCATGATGATTACCAGAACCACAAACATGATCGTGAAGATGAGAAATTGTAGTTCCATGTCCTGCTCCAATGTAAAGAACCGTAGAACCTGGCTCAGGAAGAAGAATTTCAGCATCTCCTGAACTTCGAATAATCGCTGCTCCCAATTTTGAAGACCTTGGGTTCCAAGATCTCCATTCTATTTTGCCATCTCTACGAAGTCGTTCATCTCGAACTCGCTCACCCTTGACAGCATTTCTACTCCAGAGACCCCGTCCATGACGCATAACCCCCCAGCCAATGGAACCAGAATTAGCCTTCTTAGCCATTCAATCATCTACCTTTTTTCGAGGGTGGTTTTGGGTGGCGTGCACGAATAGAATTCACGGATTTTTCAATGTCTGACACATTTTCCTGAGTCCATGGTTGGCCTCCATGTTCATCTATTCTAACTGCTATCGATGCCTTTCCAGCTAACATTCGCGCTATCTTTCCTCTGACCCATCGAGGGGAACGAGAAATCCAAGGATGCTGGAAAATCATACCATGCTTAGGTGGGGGCGACCCCGTTCTAAGATGGGCAAAGAATGCTTTCTCTGCCCCAAGAACCTGAACAGTACTACTTGGAAGACGAGCAAGTCGAGATCTACCGTGGGCTGCAACACATAATCTTGCAGCGAGTAATGGGCCTAAGAGCATAGAAAGAGAAGGAAGATAATCTTCAACATGCTTTCGGATTGCAATCTCAGTTTCATTTATTCTAATAGATAGTTGAACAGCGGTAACCGCAGCACCATGTATTGCATACCATTCTTCATTTGAGGGTAAATAGATTGGTGTTTCAAGATTTAAAGTACTGACTAATTTTTCAAAATTTTCTGCCAATGAAACTGTTTTGGGGATTGACTTTCTTTCCGAATCAAGGTTAAGATCTGTTAGAAACAAACCAACCCATTCTACAACCCTTGATTCCATCGTGGTCCAAGCACTTCTTAATTCGTCAACGGAATGAACCAGATGTTCCAATCTCCTATCTCCGTCTCCCGCTGCTTGAGCTATTCCACGTCTTGCAAGAATCAAGGCTGCTTGTTCAATCAAAAGAATATCCTGTTTTTCTAAAACTGGCCATCCTTCTGGGGCATCAGAAATTAATTCTGATTCAGGAAATCTTTCGATAAGTTCTCGGGCCTCAATGGTCATTCGACCTTCACGCATTTTCTCTAAACGATCTGCAACAGCTCCTGGCGACCTTATTCCATCCCAAATAGCTTCATCCACGACTGAACCGGATTCATCAATGAGGCGCGCCATACGCCAATCCCAGTACAGTTCCATAATTGACTCGAAGAGGACCCCTAAAATGAAGCCCACGGAACAAACGATACTTGGAAGATGCTTTTGACTAGGGTGTGATAGTAGAGTCATGGATGGACGAGCATTGCTCTTAGTGGCAGTTGGCGGGGCTTTGGGAGCAATTGCACGCCATCTTTCAACAACTATGCTACCAATCGAGACACATTGGTCCACATTAGCAATAAATCTCACCGGTTCTCTACTCCTTGGGATTATAGCCGGTGGATTACATGGTTCTGGACTGATTTCTGATGAATTACTTCTACTGCTTGGCACAGGTATTTTAGGCGCATTTACTACAATGAGCACATTTAGTATTGATGTGATGAAATTAGTTGATGGTTCACAATGGGCTACTGCAACACTGTATCTTGGTTCAACGGCATTAATTGGACCAATTTTAGCATTAATTGGGTGGAAATGCACTTCAATGATTTTATAATTTAATCATCAAAAATACCCAAATTAAACGTGAACTTCTTATGGGTGCCATAGTTCCTGAAACTATTCCGCGATAATCGGTCTATGTGGTGATTAAGATGTTCTGCCCCGAATGTGGTTCCCTTTCCTTCCCCGATCCTTCAGGCAATATCAAATGCCCAAACCATTCCTGTGGCTACGAAGGTAGCATCAAAGGCACATCAGGAAAGGGAGGTGTTTTGAAAGATGAATCAGGAAATGAAATCGATTTGGTTAATGCAAGTTCCAAATCAACTGCTACTGATCTAAAGCATCTGAATGAAACCATTGCTGAAACGGGAGGACAAGGAGTTCTACAAGAAGGTGCAATGATGTGTCCAAAGTGCGATTGTCAACGAATCTATGTAGTTGTCATGCAAACCAGAAGTTCAGACGAACCTGAAACTAAAATTGGGACATGTGATGAGTGCGGACATAAATTCAGAGAATACGCATAATGGGCATGGTTTTTCCCATTTATCGCTACGAACCCTTTTGGGCCTCATTTAAGCACCCTCAAATCTGTAAGGGGTTTGATACACATGCTACAGTTCACTGCTAAACCAGAAACCATGAGGACTATTGTTGATGTTCTCAGCGTAATTGTTGACGAAGCAAGAATGAGATTTTCTAGCGATGGGTTAGACATTAATGTAGTAGACGCAAGTCATGTTGCTCTAATCAAGATGCATGTTGATTCTACTGCATTTGAAACATGGAATGTAGAAGAAACGATTATTGCTATCGAATTATCTAAACTTCGAGATTTACTAAAATTGGCTGGTCCAGACGATTTTGTAGATGTTAGTTACGATGCTTCAGTTGGACAGTTTGATATCAAAGTAGGAGAAGTAGATCGATCAATTCGACCAATTGATCATACATTGATGAAAGACCCTAAGGTTCCAGAACTTGAATTAAAGAGTAAAGTGAAAATTGCATCAACCAAATTACATAAGGCTCTACAAGCAGCTCGTTTGGTAGGAGAGTTAGTTACACTTTCTCTAGACCCTCGTCAATTCAATTTACATGTTCAAGGTGACCAAGACTCTGTGTCAGTCTCTCATGAAGCAGGACAACTGGAAGACTTGGTAGCAGAAAAACCGGTGAAATCAACATACTCCACTAATTATCTTCAACCAATAGTTAAGGTCATTGATGGAGCAGTAGGTACTGTAGAAGTCTGTTTTGATGATAAATATCCTCTAAATCTTAACTTTGAGATTGCAGACGGAGCAGGAAGTGTCACTTATTTCCTCGCACCTAGAATAGATGATACAATCTGATGAATACATCCGTCGAAATCTTGAGGGAAGCCTGCTTCGGAGGGGTATGGATGATGGCAGCGTATGTGTCATTATCCCTAGTGTTGGCAACGCAGAAGAACTTCAGATTGTTCTACAAGGATTAACAAATCAGGATTTTAATGGAAGTCTGGAAATCGTTGTCGTAGGGCCAGAAAACGATCTTGGAAAAGAAGTTACAGAATCAATGAATTGTAGATTTATTGATGATGGAGGAGTAAGAACGAGGGCAGATGCATGTAATGTAGCCATTGAAAAAACACAATCAGAGTTTGTTTTTTTCACTGATGATGATGTCATAGTACCCAACAATTGGATTTCTAGCCTAATTCGATGGTTTGAGCGAACAGATGTAGCCGGAGTTGGAGGGCCTAATTTTGCTCCGCCTGAACAGTCAACATTCTGGCAGAAAGTAATTGATGTGACATTTTGTAGTAAATGGGTCACAGCTGGTACAAATTACGGTAATCGTGCAGAAGGGGAATTGGAAGAAGTAGAACAACTTCCAGGAGTTAATGCTGCATATCGTCGTTCAGTCTTAGAATCAGTAGGAGGATTCGATAAAGGAGCAATTGGATGTGAAGATGCTATGCTAGATTACCGAATAAAACAAGCTGGTCACCGGCTTTGGCAAGATGGGACTGCAATAATATGGCATAGAAGAAGAGGACCCTCGCGAGTAAGGAAACAAATTGGAAATTATGGGTTGGTCAGAATTTTAGCAAGTAATATCCATCCTGAAATGAAATCATGGTCACATTCCGCTGTTGGATTATTTCCATTCCTATCTGCAATCGGAATTATTGCTTTGATTTGTGGTGCAATAGGAGGAGGGGCTGAAAGTTCACTTTGGTTTACATTTGATGGAAATTGGGATTCACCAAGAATTCTGTTTCATGGTTCACTAGGGATTATCGGTTCATACATAGCAATATGTTGGGCGGGGGCAATTCTAGGAACTTCCCCCTCTCGTTCTTTACTCACTGTTTTAGTTGCCCCATTGATGACATTCACTCTTCATTGGTCATATGGAGTTGGTGTCATGAAAGGATGGATTCGAATTCGTTCTGGTAATCCTGGACTACAAATTGATGATCGGAATAGATTATAATCAACGAAGGCCATTGTTCACAAAGAAAAGTGGTAAAATTGTGAAAATCCCACAAAAGACCATCCCACAAATAGAACCTATTGCTACACTCCCCTGTGAGATTAATTGAACATCTATTCCTGTTCCCGGAAATACTTCAGTATCACCTTGCGGAAATTCAACAGATAAATTAATTCCAAGATTTGCAATGTTTGATAATAAAATTGCTCCAAGAGTAATCCAGATACCTTTTTTCTGATATGTTTGAATCTGATAGCCAGAGTACAAAAAAATAGCACCTACCACTATTGCAATCAACCCAGTAGAAGCATAATACCAAGAAGGTAGCAGTGACTCTTCAACTTCTGGACCCATTGTAGATAGCCAACTATTCAATCCGATAGTTCCAAATGAAAATAATGAACCAACCATCTGCATTCCTCCAATACACATGACGCTAATACCAATTATTTTCGTAATCACATGAGGTTCTTCTTCCAGAGGAACAATTACTGGAGCGGGAGATGTGCTTCCTGTCAAAAAAACAGCATTGGGGTCTACAGGCATCACCATAAAAAAAATGAAAAATTCAAGAGAAATAATACTATTCATGTTTTTCCCTCTTGAATTCCGAGTAAGGTGGGCGCCAGAATATAGCACTAAAAGCGCCAATGAATAATCCTCCTAGAACTAAACCCGGCCATCCTTCTCGGATATACCCTTGACTAGCATTGAAAAATGCCCAAATAAATGAAGGGATAATCCCCAAAATTGTCGCAATCATTACTTCTTCAACAAATCTTCTAATTGGATCAGGCCCCATGGGTAATGGATTGCCATCATTATTCCATTTTTCATCGTTTATTTTCTCTTGACGGACCAATCGAAATACAGTATTATTTTTCTCTTCAAATAATAATCCAGATTTTGGCTTTCCTTTCTGGATGATACTCCAATCACGAATGGATTGAAGGCCTTTAGGACCTTTTGGACGACCATCTGTTGGTTGCCCCCAATAGCCTCTATCTGGGATTCTATCAACTAAGATTTCAATTCCATCTGTTGGATTAAGTTGCTGATTTCTAAAGGCCAATTCCCATTCTCCTTCAGTAGGAAAACGTAAAGAAAAACCAAGAAGGCGTGCTTCTAGTGGGCCTTCACCTGGAAACATCTGTTCCATATCATTAGTAGTAAATGCTCTGGGAGTAATTTCAAAATAAGGAACGAAGCACTCATGTTTTGGCCCTAATTCTCCAAAAAGTATGCCTCTTCGACTTCCACCAATTGTTACAACTCCTCCTTCATTTGATTCCCATTCAATTTGAGAAAGATCCATTTTCAGATTCACCTAAACTGCTCCGGTTTGAATTTGCCATTGAGATGCATAAACTCCATCTGATGAAATCAATGACTCGTGAGTTCCTCTTTCTACAATCACTCCATCTACCATGGAGATAATCTCATCTGCATTACGAATTGTTGCTAAACGATGAGCTACTGCTATTGTCAATCTATCTCCTCCATTTCCATTAAACAATGATTCCTGAATCCTCTTTTCTGTTTCAGCATCTAATGCTGCTGATGCTTCATCCAAAATCAATACATCTGGATTCATCAATAATGCACGAGCAAGACTGATTCTAGCTCTTTGACCTCCTGAAAGACGGACTCCTCGATCTCCCACCATCGAATCCATTCCATCTTCAAATTCTGAAACAAATTCCCAAGCACCAGCAGTCTTCAATGCCGATACAACTTCTTCATCTGATACTTCTCTAGCATAAGCAACATTTTCCTTAATACTTCCAAAAAATAGGAACGGATCTTGGCTAACAAATCCAAATCGAGAACGAACAGATTTAATTGTATAATCAGATATCTCTTTTCCATTTATTTTCACTGCACCTGACTGAGGCTGGTAGAACTTTTCAATGATTTTTAGAATAGTTGATTTTCCTGCGCCAGTATGACCCATAATCCCTAAGAAACCCCCTGATTTCACATTAAATGAAACATTATTCAGTACATTTACCGAGGTTCCAGGATATGCAAAAGTAACTCCATCAAATGATATTGATGCAATTGGCTTGTCTAAATTCTCAGCCACTTCTGAATCGATAATTGATGGTTCAAGATCAATTAACGCAAATACTCTGCGTGCTGCAGCCTCGCCTCGCTGAAGTTGATTCATGAGCAGGCCGAGAATGAAAAGAGGCATCGTCATCCTAGTTGAAATTAAGAGGAAAGTAACGAATTGACCTACTGATATTTCTCCAGAATTCATAATCCATCCTCCGGCAGAAACTAGCATTCCGAATGATAAACCGGCTACCACGTAAATCCCTGGAATGAAGCGATTTCTAATGAATGCAGCCTGAATAGCTTGGTCCCTATAATCACCACTTTGGCTTTCTATACGCTCTCTTTCGTATTGAGTTGCGTTGTATGCTTTAACGACTGTAATACCTGAAAGAACATTTTCTAGAATGGCAACAATTCCTCCAGTACTTTCGCGTTGTTGTCTATACTTTCGCTGAACTCTAGTGGAAAACCATACAACCATTGGGACAATAAGAATCAAAGGGCCAAATAAAATCATACAGAGGGTAGGAGACATCCAAAATAAAATACCAAATGCAGTAACAAAAGTAGTAATAATTCGGATTATACTGGTACTTGAATCAGAGATTACATCTTCCAATTGGGCAACATCTGCAGATAGTACTGACATTAAATTTCCAGTTTGACGAGTCTCAAAGTAAGATGCTTCCATTTCCATTAGAGACTTTGTTGCATCCATCCGGATATCATGTTGAGCTTTGTATGCAACAGATTGCCAAAATTGATTACTTAATCCTTGAAAAATTGCAAGAGCAGTGAATGAAATCAAAATAAATAGACCAAAACCTATCTCAATAGAACCGATCGGACCAATAGATGGAAGAATATTTGAAGAAACAATTCTTTCAACGGTGGCATCGGTAAATTGGGAGTTATTTGGGTTGTAATAATCTGCAGCCATACCAATTGCAATAAACGGAATTAAGTCAAAAGCACGTGCACCGATATTGGCAATTAAACCGCCGAGTGCTCGTTGCCAATATGCAAGAATATATGGAATAATTCGGTAGATTTTACGTCCTACAATTTGGTCATCATCTCCTAAATCTGATGAATCAAGAGCAAGACCCTCCTCTGACATACTATCACCACTTCATAGCCGTAGTCGAAGGCATTTGAACCCGTGTGCTACTATTCCTCCTCAAAAAAAGAAGTGTCTTCAATCATTTGTCCAATAAATCGTAATCTCGCTTGTGCATTTCTAATCGATGTCTCAATTGCATCTGCAATATCTTCTAATTTATCTGTACTCAAAACAGTCATCTGTAAATCTAAATCTTGGACAACAGATGCTGCTGCACTGAATAACGCATCAGGTGTTGGATTTCCAAATGTCGAAGATAATTGTTCAAGAATATCTATCTGTTCAAGTTCTATTCCTCCCAGTGTAGATGCAACTGAAACAATATGTTGAGACCACTCTACAAGTAAACGATTCCAACGTTCCCCCTCAATCATTCCAGTAGGTGGAGCAATAGGCTTAATCACTCCTCGGAGATACAACTTACCATCAGGGATTTCATCAATAAAATCTTCAATCAATTCATCCACAGAAGGGAATGTATCACCAAAATCCTGTGCTTCTAAAGCGGGTTCTAAAATTTCAAGAAGTTCAAATCTAGTCATACCTATAGCCATTAAGTGAAGATTAGAACCAATCTCATGAAGATTAGAAATCTCTGCAATACAACCGAAGGACGATGGAGCAAGCCACCCCCTAATTCTACCACCATCTGGATTTTCGGGCAAAATCCCAAACATTCCATCTCCTAAGATGCAATCATCTAACATCTGTTTGTATCTAGGTTCAAAAATTCTCAATGGCATTTGTTCTCCAGGCATTAATGCTCCAAGAGGAAATAATGGAATCAAAAGACAATCTTCCGGAATTATCGGAATATTCGATGCTTTGACCTGCCTCATGTCCTCAGGGTATTGAATAGATTCAAGAAGATTCGTCTAAATCCATACATTATCGGACCGAATCGAATAAGACCAAGTAACGATTCGCGAGGGTTACGCGCCTGTAGTGAAGGGGTTATCACAAGAGGTTTCCAACCTCTTGTCCCGGGTTCAAATCCCGGCGGGCGCACCACACACCAATCACACGCTTGATGAACAACCGTTTCTTCGAAGTATCATGAGACCTCGGCAGATACTGGGATTGGCCATGCTTTTCCTATTTCTTCCAACAAATTCTGGGCTATACCTTAGTTTGTTAGAAGGAGCAACGCCAGGCGATAAAGTTCCAGGTGATTTCGTCACATGGATGTGTTGTTTCTTCATCATAGGAATTTTACTAGTTTTGATCCCGTCGAGAGAACAAATTCAATTATCTACTGAAGAATCGGAATAATAGAATGCAATGACGATTTTATGTTGGTCATATTCGAGCCTAATGATTCGAAAAATTGACGTTTGATAATATGCATAATCATCTTCAATTGTTATTTCTTTAGCAATTGACATTCCATCACCAGTTGCCTTTGAAACAGCCTCCTTTGCCATCCACGTATCGAGCCTCTCGGTAGGACTTATTTTGATTAATTCTGAAATTTCTTTCGATGAACAAAATTGATCGAGAATAGAACTTGAAATTTTTCTTTTCTTAGATTCAATATCAACTCCAATCAATTCTTGATTTAATCCCAATACTGAGACTGCAAAAGAATCGCAATGTGAAATACTAATCGGTTTAACTCCAGTTTTTGTTTGAATCTTCAACGGATATGTTTCAGAAATTTTTTCACAATGAATGTCTGCTTTAATGATTGCAGAATTCAAACAATATCGGCCTGCAGCATGTTGTTCCCTTCTCTTCGGTGTCATTGATTCAAAATTTGAATCAGTCAATGGAATCTCTTTGTAGGAAACTTGTCTAGGAATTAATGGAATCTGTAACAGTGAACAATAAATCCCTACTTCAGTATCAAGAAAAATCGGCTCATGCAATGGAGTCCAAGCGTTGACTGCCATCACAGACACCTCAAACATCTGTAAACGTAAATCGTTGGTCATCGGTTAATGGTGCCATTCCTTTCAATCGAAGACCTTTGAGTTGAATGACAACTGCATTGTTTTCATTGACAATAATCGCATCATGAGTTGTTACTCCATCATCAGTAACTGAACGGCGGACCGATCTAATTCGTAAAGGAGTGTTGAATGATTCAACATCAAGATCTACATGTTCAATTCCAACTGGAAGTGATTCTAGACCATCAATTTCCATCGAAACTAATCCTGCATTCTGGAAACAAGCCTCTACCAACATTGGTAATGATTCTAATCTCATTTTTTTGCCACCTACTTCTTCAGCAAACAAATCAGTCTTAGGCAATTCATCGCGAGAAAGTACATGGGAATCTAAACCTCTATCTCCATTGACGTTTTTTCCCCCAATTATTCCACCATGAACTTGAAATCGAGGACCATGGAACATTCTATCGTAAACAAATTTGGGTCCATGAATTGCTGAACCAATACTTACTTCACCCAAATCAATAGCATCCACTCGTTCTGCAAATCCTCCTGTCTTCAACATCCGAACTAATCCTTTGTGATGGGATTTAGGATCTCCAAACACTTCTCCTCTCGAATTCATTAAATCGCTTTCTAAACTACATTGAATCCAGATATGATTGTCATCTTGTCTTTCAAATGAAGCTGTAATCCTAATCGATTTCGAATCTTTTGTTACCTTAACTGGAAGACCAAATTCTATAGATTCAAAACCGTCTACTACACACATCGGCCACATAATTCGGGCTGCTTCAGCAAATGCCTCCATGGCCATTACTCCTGGCATGTATGCTACACTATCGATTGCATGATCAATCAAATAAGGATGAGAATTTTCATCTAAAACCGAAGAAATCACAACCTTCGAATATGGATCTATTGATTCTACTCGATTAACGAATGGGAAGGCCATAGGATCTGAAATAAGTTCTGAAATTTCTTCAGGTAATGGCTGAGAAGGAAGACGAGTAGATTCTTCGTCATCTAGTTCTCCTAAAGAACCTGAAACCATGACCATTCTCTTACCACCTCTAAGAGCTTCATCGACAAATCTCGATGCCCCTTGATCGGATGGAATCATGTCAATACCTGCACGCTCAAATATTGTCTCTAGAGAGCCGCGTGTAGCCATTCCAATATCGCCCCAAGGTGCCCAAGCAATTGCAACTGCACGAGGAGCTTCCTCATGTGCTGAAATCCTAGCCATCTCAACATCCAATATTTGATTTGCAGCACAGTAACCAAACTGCATAGCATTCCCTTGTCTTCCTGCAATACTTGTGAATGAACAGAGGAAACGCATATTCTGCAAATCATCTTCCAATGCAGTAACAATATTTCTCCAGCCATCTACCTTTACAGAAAGGACTTGTTTCATTCTCGAGGATTCTTTTCTTTCAAACGGAGTAGAATCTTCAATTCCTGCCCCATGTACTATCCCCGTCACAGGGCCAAGGTTTTCACTTACTCCACGAAGAATTTCTCGTGTTGATTGTGAATCTGTAACATCCACGCTAAGATATATCGCTTCATTTCCAGTTAAACGGATTGATTCAAGAGTCTTGTGAATCTCTAAGCCTCGAAGCCATTTGCTCCATTGATCATTCCATTCCTTGAGAGAAACTTTCTCACCTTTTTCTTCAATCATTCTTTCACGTAAAGCATTCTTTTCTTGTTCAAGCACTTCATTAGAAGCATTCACTAGGGATGCTTGTTCTACATCTAATTTCGAACGACCGAGAAGAATAAATCTAGCTCCAGAATCTTCTGACATCTTTGCAGTCTCAATAATACAAGCAGCAGTAACACCTGCGGCTCCTCCAGAAACCACCCATACGTCATCTGAACAAAGTGGAGATATTGGATTTTCTAACTCTTCTTCAAATAGGCTCAAACGATAACGTGTACCGTCTCTTTCAACTGCCAATTCCCTCGGAGTTTCTTGCTCAAAAATTTCTGTGAGCAACATTTCTGCTAATGTTTCTGGTTCTTCCAATAGACTTGGATCTAAATCAATTGCTCTACTCCTCAAATTAGGGCGCTCGCGACCATAACTCTTCACGCCCCCATGTGCACCCGCTGAAATTGAATTAAATCGGGCACCTCCTACTCCATGTCTTCCATCCAAGGCTGAAACAGATGCAATTAATCCTGAATCTGCATCTTTCAAATCATCATCCAAGCACTTGAGGATGCTAAACAAAGCAGTAACTGAATAATCAAGATGGGAACTTGTAGTAGGATCTTCCCATGGAACACCAGCTAAACGTACTGGTGCAAGATGAATTATTCCTGCAGGTGGAGCAATAGAACGTACAATTTCCCCTAATTCTGTCATCTGTTCTTCATCGGCAGGAGCGACACGAAGAACGTCTACTTCGCCATCTCTTTCTCTGATTAGACCATTAGTAACACTAGGATCCAAAAACACTCGAACCGCTTCTATACCTCTATTTTCTAGAGTCTCGCACAACTTGCCAGCAATCCCCCATGCATCATCAGTAACAATGAGACTTCTACCTTCAAGATCTAAGGGTACAGATGTTGACCATTCACATGGCTCAACTTCAATTTGATATCTTTTTGATTGTACTTCGACTTGTTTTGTTTCAATATCAGATTGTGAAACTGGATAATCATCTAAAGGCTCCGATTCAAATTCTTCTTCAACTGAAATCGTTTCAACAACTGTATCAATCGGTTCATCTGATTTAGAGAATGAACCAATATACAATATAACGTGTCCCAATGTTGGATAATCTCGTAATTGGAATTCTTCGTCAACTGGAAGACCAAATTGTTCCCTAAGATCTGCCATTATCTCGGCTTGTTTAATCGAATCAATCCCCAATTCTCCTTCCATATCTGCATCCATTTCAAGGAATTCGGCTGGATACCCAGTATGTTCAACAACAACTGAAACTACACCTTCAACTATGGATTCATTCATTTGGACCTTGTTGATTTTCTCTATCTGTGGTTCGTCTACAATTTCATCAGAAAGCGATGGTTTCAATTCTTGATCAACTAGAACAGGTGCAGCAATAGGATCAGAATCGTCGCTAAATGAAGAAATATACCCAATTACATGTTCTAACGTTGGATATTCTCGTAACTGGAATGAATCATCAACAGGTAGACCATATTTTCCTCTTAATTCTGCCATTATCTCGGCTTGTTTAATCGAATCAATTCCTAATTCGCCCTCCATATCAGCATCTAATTCTAAGAATTCAGAAGGATAACCTGTTGCCTCTGCAACCACGTCCAAAACACCAGATTCAATATCAGAGTCGGCCAATTTGTTTGGAGGAGAAATGGATTTATTCTCAGGTTTTTCTAACTGAACTTCTGAAAGAGGAGTCTCATTCTCAGATGAATCTACAATCGGTTCAGACTCTGTATTGGAAATCTGTACAGATTCAATTTGTGAATCAAGATGTATTTTCTCTCCTTGAACTCCTCCAATAAGATTCTCATCTGGATCAAGATAAGCAACTAATTTTCGTTCAAGTAAACGGAGATGAATTGATGATGAACCTGTCTGATGCTTGACCCAAGATTCAATTTTACCAGAAGTAAATCGAGAAGTATCTGATAAAGCAATTCTTCGAAGGAAAGTTAGTGCAATCTGGCTCCCAAAACCAGCACCATGTCGCAGTGCATACGTGAGATTATGTTCTCCTCCTGTACAAAGATTGAGTTCTCCTAAAGAAGGGTCTGGTTCTAAAAAATTAGCAATAGGAGGAAGACGACCTGCTGCAAGTCCACGGATTACAATTGCATCTTCTAAACCAACACCCATTGGATGGCCAGTGTAGCCCTTTCCATTGGTAATCAGTATTCTAGATGCTCCTTCACCAAAGACTGAACGGAGAGAAGATACTTCTGCCGAAGCAGAACCTCCTCGAGGAGGAGTGTACGGTTCATGTGACATAAATGTCATATCATCTACCAAAGATTCTCGTTTCAAGTTCCATTTCTTTTCCATTCTAGAAACGAAGCGTTCCATTACCTGTGCTGCATGTTCAGTATCCAATCGAGTTGGGTGGAAGGCACTATTCGCAATTTCTGCTCCCAAGACTTCTACATACGGAGTTACGCCTCTTTCTCTTGCATCCTTATCACGTTCTAAAACAAATGCTGCTCCACCCATACCCAACAACATTCCATGACGATGAGCATCAAATGGTAATGCAACATTTTCCACTTCATTCCCCATCGCATGTGCTCCTGCGGCTGCAAATCCTGCACCAATCCATGGCATCAAAGAGTCGCCAGTAGAGTCATCCCCACTGACAATAATTACTCTATCACAACGATTGGTTGCCATCCAATCTTCTGCAATTGCAAAGGCTGCTGGAGTAGATGCGCAAGCATTGTTGATAGCTAAATTTGGACCTCTTGCACCTATCCAATTTGCAAATTGACTATGACCCATAGAAAGTACTTGAAGCAAATATTTTCGATCAAAATGATCGTTTTCTACTTGTCCATTATTCAAAGCATGGTCTATCGCTTTCTGTAATCCTGGAAATACAGAAGCAAAAATTACCCCTGTCCTGTCTTTTTCTTCATCTGGAAGAGACCAACGACGAATCATTCTCTTTCCTGCACTATTGGTCTGTTCAACTGGAATCAAGGGCAAACCTGCATCTGAAAGTGCCTCTAAACCAGCAGCGAAAGAAAGGGATGTAGCAATATCAAATGCATCAACCAAATGCGGATCTATTCCATACTGTTCTGAAAGATCAAAATGCCCTCCTCTTCCTGCAAGTTGAGGGATGGTTTCTACTGAATCGGCAGGTACAAGATTGGCTGTTCCATCTTCTTCTTTGACTAAACGAACTATTCGTTTAGAGAGTAATTTCTCCTTCATATCATCAGGTAATTCTGATATGAGGTTTTTACCACTCAAAATAGCATCCCATCCTTCAGAATCAAACACTTCAGAAAGACCCGGGAGGCCTAATGAGACTCCCGAAACTACCGGCGGATCTGAAGAAATTGTTTCGGAAACAATAGAAACAACATTCTGACTATTCATTTCAGGAATCACTTCAATCCAATCAGTAAAGCCCTGTATTGTTGAAAAAGTAGAATGATCAGAATTTCTAACTTGGAATTTAGATTGTATCTCATTTACAATTGAAGAACGAGCTCCCGAAGTTAAACCAATTTCACTTAGTGAAACTGCTCCAATTAAAACAGACGCGGGAAAACCTACATGCTGAGAAAAAATTTCAGCAACAGAAGTTGAAATACGACGATTTGCTTGAAACTCTGTTTCCATTTCAAGTGGTGATGAAACGTTAACATTTGAGGCAGTATTTTCAATTACTGATGAAATATTTCCACTGGGAAGAGGACGGGAACGAACACGGAGAGATTCTTCTTCAGAAGAAGATATTCTCATATTATTACTTGAAGAAGAGTCAGTTGGACCTGCTCGAAAATCAGCAGTATGAATTTCAGAAGAAAGAGAATGAATCTCAGGGCACCTTCCAGCCACTGCAAGCATTCCCAATGCACCAAAGAAAGAAGTAATTCCTCCTGCCTTGGGGTGATTTGTGATATTCACCAAACATTCCTTTTCATCAAGAATCTGATTAGCAAATAGCGCTAGAGCACGCTTTGGACCGACTTCCAGATATATTCTGGCTCCAGCATCTCTCATTGATTCTACTTGAGAAGTCCATTCAACAGCTGAGGACATCTGAGGGGCTAACTTTTCCAATATTGCTTCCTTAACTTGCTTTCCATCACTAACAGAATCAGGATAGAATGAACCATCTACATTTGCAGTAATTGGAATAGAGGGTAGAGAAATTTCCAAACCTTCTAAGAAACGTCGAAGAGGTTCGTTAGCAGGAGCAACAATTCGGCTATGGAAGGCATGGCTCGTCTGAAGTTGTATTACAGTTGCCCCTCCTTCTTCAAAACGCTTCATGGCTTCACGCATCGGTTCAGTCTCACCTGCAATCACAGTCATATTGGGAGAATTCTTGTTGGCTGCAATCACATATCCATCGACAGAATCCAATACTGATTCAATAACCTCGAATGGGGCAGTAATTGATGCCATAATCCCTCTATCGGGTACCTCAACACTTCCCATCTCGGTACCTCGAGCTGCAGCTGCCCTAAGTGCATCCTCAAATCGTAAGATTCCAGAAACCATCAACGCAGCATATTCTCCAAGACTATGCCCTGCAACCATATCTGGATGAATCCCATATTGATTCAACAATCGTTCAATAGCAAGATCAGCGGTCAACATTGCAGGTTGAGTATATTCTGTCTGCTTCAATTTCTCTTCAGCGTCTGCTTTTTCTTTTTCATTCATATCTGAACGAAGAACAAATTCAGAAAGGGGTTCTCCGATGATGTCATGCATCACCTCATCTGCTTCTTTCCATGTTTCACCTATAATTTTGAATCTCTTGGAAAGGTCGTGAGTCATCCCAACATATTGACTTCCTTGACCAGGATACATGTGAGCAAGCAACTGATTTTGATTAGGAGGCGTATCGGAAATGAAAATGAATTGCTTGGCAAGGAAACCCCATTTCTTGGAGTCATCTAAGGAATCTGAAGCCATCTTCATCTTCTTATCTAATGTCTCCCATGAATTTGCAACAATTGCAAGACGGATTCCTTTTGCTTCAAAATTCTTTGAGATATCTGGAAGTACAGATGAAAGACGCTTTCCTTCGGGATTTGAATCAAAATTTGGAGAACCATCAAATAATTCAGATCTTAATGAGGTGATTGTTTCAAGTAAGGCTGAACTATCCTTTGCATTCAGTAGAAGTAAGCCTCCTTCTATGCTCTTTAGTTCATCCCAATCCATTCCAGTATCATTCGTTGAATACATATCTGCAGCAGCAGTTAATTCCTTTCGATTCAAGTATTCATTATCATCTGCATCAAAATTAGCGGCATATGCGAGAAATGCTTCTCGATCTTTAATTCCATATTTCTCCAAAACACTGTTTAGTACATTTTCTGAAAACCCTGCTTTGGGACGCATTAAATATGCATCTCTACGTAATTTCCATTCAGAAACTAAAGACGAATGAAAATCGGAATCAAATTGTTCCAAAGCACAGTGAAAATTAGTGCCACCGAAACCAAAAGCACTGACTGATGCCCTCCTTGGATTGGATTTTGGTTTAGGCCAATCACGGGCTTCTACAGGAACAAAAAATGGTATTTTTTCCCAATCAAGGCTTTGATTTGGTTCTGTAAATCCAGCAGATGGAGGAATCGTTCTATGATGTAATGAAAAAACTGCCTTGAGAAGTCCTGCTCCCCCTGCTGCTGCTTTAAGATGGCCAATTTGACTCTTGATTGAGCCGACTGCAACAGTACCAACTGGTGCCTTATCCCCAAAAATTTCGGATAATGAAGTTAGTTCTGTTGCATCACCCACAACAGTACTGGTACCATGTGCTTCAATTAATTCAACAGAATTAGGACCATATCCTGCCTGTTGGTACGCACGAGATAATGCTTGTATCTGCCCCCTAGTACTAGGTGCAGTAATCCCCTTTCCTCGTCCATCACTGCTTGCACCTATGCCTCGAATAACCGAGTATATTCTATCTCCATCATCTAATGCATCATCCAATCGTTTGAGAACAAAGGCAGTTGCTCCTTCCCCCATTACAAAGCCATTAGCATTTGCATCAAAGGGGGTCGAATGTGATGCTGAAAGAGCACCGATAGCACTGAACTTAGCATAAGTAGCAGGATCCATAGTACGGTCAGATGCCCCTGCAACCATGAGATCAACCTGTCTTGACTGTAAAAGATGACAAGCGTCCAAAATTGCCGCGAAAGTACTAGCGCATGCAGCATCAGTAGCATAATTTGGACCTTGGAGATCCAGTAAATTTGCCACTCTTCCTGCTACGACATTAGCTAATTCACCGGGCATGGTATCTTCATCAATTCGAGGTAAACCTTCAGTAATAGATTCCTTAAATTCGCCAACTGATTCTTCAGGCATTCCTGCTTGTACTGCTTTTCTTGCGAATGAATCTGCCCAAACACGATGATTGGATAAATTACGATTTTCACCTCCTAGAGCGTTTGCAAAAACAACACCAGTTCTTGAGTTAGGAATTTCTCTTTCGGCTGAATCACCTAGATAACGCGCATCCTCTAAAGCCGCAGCTGATACTTCAACTGCCCACTGTTGACTAAGATCGATTTGGGGTAAGGTGCCAGGAGGCACTCTCCATCGTTTCCAATCAAATTCAAATCCCTTTACAAAAGCACCAATCCGAGAATATGTTTTTCCTTCAGGAATATTCTTCGGACCACCTTCTTCCCAATGATCTGAAACAAGCCATCTATCTTCTGGAACGTTCCCAATCGAAACATGAGCATTAATCACATTCTCCCAAAAAGCATCAGCATTGGCAGAATCGGGGAGAATTGCACCTAAACCAACAATTGCAATCGGTTCAAACGGATCTTGTGGAGATTCATCGAGTTGCATTTCCAAACCTCAATCATTGATACTCTCCGGAACCATGGTGATGCTATATCCGCAATCAACATGCAAAATTTGACCCGTAACCGCTCCACTTAAGGGACTTGCTAGCCAAACTGCTGCCCCCGCAACATCATCTTGAGTTGTATTTCTACGCAATGGAGAATTACGTTCTACATGATTCAATATTCTATCAAAACCGGGTATACCTCCAGCTGCTAGAGTCTTAATGGGTCCCGCAGAAATCGCATTGACTCGATGCCCATTTTCTCCCAAACGTGCAGCTAACTCTCGAACCCATGATTCCAATGCCGCTTTCGCAACGCTCATTACCCCATAATTCGGGACATAACGACTACTAGCAGCATACGTGAGGGTAATGGTAGATGAACCATCATTGAGATAAGGAACAGAATGTCGCATCAATCGTTGCAACGAATGTGCACTAATCCGCATTGCCAAATCAATCGATTCCATCTCGTTGAATAACATGTGTCGATCAAATGTTTCTCTAGGTGCGAATCCGATTGCATGCACCACAATATCTGCTTTTGAACCAGGGGATTCATTCTGCCATTCATCAAAGAATTCCTTTGTCTGTTCATCAGTAGCAACATCACAAGGGTAGAAAGCATCAATTGAATCCAATTGGTCTTTTAATTGAAACAATCTACTACGATATCTTGGTTGATATCCCAATATCAATCGGCATCCTGCTTTAGCCAAATGTTGGCAAATGGCCCAAGCAATAGAGTCTTCAGATGCGACTCCAAAAATTAGTGCGGTCTTTCCTTCTAGTTCCAACATGGAATCGAACTAACCCCCCTCGATTATCTAAGTCGGCCACTGGACGCATATGACGGTTGCCGAAAGATGAGCCATTAATCACGTACATTCGCCGTACAACATGTCTGGCCAAACCCGATGGATTTTCCAAAGAAAATTGGCAATTTTCTGCTGATTCCAACCCATTCCTCCTTCTTCGAGAGATTTTTGAAGATATTTTCCAAGTTCATTGGTCCTTTTAGCAATGGTACGAGGTCCTAGAACTGCCCCTGGACGTTTTGGATCATCCAGATAATCAGTTTCCATCATAACTGGTGGATGTTCTCCTTTGAATAATAAATCGACATTAATTGTTGAAGCAATCTTTTCGATAGAACCTCTGCCCATACTTACCGTAACGGGAAGTTTCGATGTAAAATTAGGAGAAACATCAGCTGGAGCATAATGTCTCAAGGCAAGCGAATGAGGATAATGCGCTGCAGTACAAATTTGACTAAGTTCTTGGCAAGTTAATGCACCTCTATCTTCAACATGAAATTGAATTGGAGCATTTTTTGATGCACATCTTCTCAGAATTTCTTCTAACATCACATTGGCAGAATTCCAGATTTCTCTAGATACAGGAAAATGAGGTCTGCCTATCTCACCTATGCCTACACAATCTCCAGATACAAAATGTCTTAATGCTAAATCAATGGAGTTCAAATGAAGTTCTGTCGCTCGTTCTTCACCTATTGATTCAAGTTGGTGAGACCAAACTACGGGATGTGGGCCCAAGATAACCTGTACTTGGATTTTGGTAGATTCTCGGACCTCTTTTGCAATCGATAATGTATCAGAATATGCGGCCGAAACATCCTCTATATCTTCAGGTAAAGAAGAAAAATCAGGTTTGTGAACAAGAATAATTCTAGTTCCACCTGACCTTTCAAAATCAATAGCAGCATCCAAACAACGCCCATTTCGATCTAAGTGCATATGTCCATCAGTGATGGGGCCATTCCACTTGTTGCCATCCCATAGATGAATGAAATCTTGCATTATCGACCCTCAGTTGAAGAGTCGAAGACGTTGGAATCTTTTCATCCAATATTCTGCGGCTCTTTGTGCAATTCGAGAGCTAATAGCATCAAGAAATACAGTTCTACCATTTCTGAAAACGAGTACCTCTAATTCATGACGAGTATCTGCTATCCTAATCGCATCTAATTTCTTTTCGATTCTAGCAGATAACAATACATCTGCTGCTCGATCTATGTCAACAGAAGAAGGCATAGTACAGGACGAGGTGACAGGCCCTATCTCTGTTCTTAGGCCAGAATCTGGTATTCCTAATCCGAGTAGTAATTCTGAAACAGCCATTCTAGCTAGAACTTCTTTAGTTGAGCCATGAACAGTAATGGAACTTTTAGAAACATCAATCAAAATGGTATATGGAGGATTGCGGAGTTGTTTTACCAATAGCCCACCGGAACGAACTGCGCCTACTTCGCTAACAATATAATCTGCATCTAATGACTCCGGAGTGATAAATCTGAAAACTTGATTTTCGACAACAACTTCTGGACCCGCCATTATTCTTCCTCCTGTTTCATATCCTCAGCATCCGGATGATTAGCAAGAGCCGCGAGGACTCCTTGTAAGCGAACCAGAGGCACCGGTACAAGAAGCACCGCAGACTCCTCATCATCAATCTGTTCATTATGATGCATTGAAAGAGAACGCAACGAACCTCGAATTCTAGATGCAATTCTTTGATTTGTCCTTGTATGCAAATCTTCAGTCAAATGATTACTTTCAACAACCCACCATGCAGCAGAAAGAGATGCAGCGATATGAATTTGTAAATCATCCGAGTGAGGAGAAGTCTCTTGTGCAATTTTTCTCGCGATTTTCATCATCTTTCTTCCTGAACCAATACTTCTAACTAAATTCCAAATTGTAGTTCGTTGATTAACTCCCTCTAATGTTAATTCAACCCAATTCTCATCATCCATATCTGGCTCTAGAAACCAAATAGGCTTGTCAGTTTTTTTTGCTAATTGGAAACTTGAAAACGGTATAGGATCAGGGAATTTACCTATGGATTCCCGTTCTAAAAATGCCATCTCTTTGACCATTCTTCCAGAATGTCCCATTAGAGCTATCATTGCATCTCTTACTAGATTCGGGGATTCTTGTTCTTCCTTGAATTGATCGTTCCACAACAGAGGGTCTTCTGACGATGCCATCAAAGCCAAACCGTGCCATTCTCCAAAGGATTCAGAGAAATCCACTAACGGAGAAAACGGAAGAAGCCTAACGATTCCTCCCTCTGGATCTTCCCAATTTACTGGGAGCCAATCCAAAGAAATACCCTCAGACATACAATTCTCACTGATTCTGTTCGGCTAACCAATCTCTTAATTGATCAATTGACCAACCCATGTCGAAATATCCCTGAATGGTGTTTTCATCCCAGAATGGGAATTCTCGAAGAGCCTTTTCCATCTCAGTTTCTTGCTTTGGTGGGCCTCGTGAAGGTGGGCCTCGCGTAGGTGGTGAACGTGCCTTCAATGGAGATACTGCTTCTCCTTCTGGTAAGAAATCATCATCCTCAATGTAATCATCATCATCATCACTACCTCTTCGAACAAATACAAGTATCCCCACTACTACAGCAATTAGCAAAATCGCTAATAGGGCAATTAATCCAATTGTTGCAGCATCAAATCCGCTAGTATCATCTGATTCTGCCGTCACTGGGAAAGTTGTTGATTCTGCAATTATTTCACCAGTATCATTGTTAACAATTTGATACTTCACATTCACTTGAGGTGTTGCGAAATCGCCCATTGGAATCCTCCATGAATATTCTTCTAACGGTTGAATTTCAATCGGTGTTGTAACAACATCGGAGGATTGGACCTGTCCACTCACCACAATCACTACTTTGCAAGAGAAGTACCCCGCCTTGTTGCCGTTGTTCTTTACAGTAGCAATAATATCGAGACTTTGCCCAACAGCCGGAGTGTTGTCAGAAACTACGAGGTTCTTAACCTCAAAGTTTGCAGACTCATATCTTAATTCAAATACGCCTCCATCAAATCCACTTTGATAATTTCCTGCTCCGGAAATCACATTTCCAGCAGAGTCAGTTCCAGAAATCCAGAATCGTAATTCCACTCCACTAAGATCGCTTGGAAGAGTTGCATTCCAGAGATTGATACAATTCACGGAAGCTCGAATCGGATCAGCATTTGTATCTAGGGTCATTGGAATACTAAAGTGAGAAAGACCAGGGAATGCCTGATAGAATTCTGTCCAATTTCCTCCATCCTTGAAATACATCCAATTTAGTTTAACATCTCCTTCTTGCAACTTTTGACGCTCTTGAATAAATGCTTTCACAGAAACACAATCGAATTGAGTTGAAGAGATAATTCCTGGTCCGATTTCTTCTGAATTTTCATCGGTAATTTCCCATGAACCAGTATTTGCAGCAGTAGGTGCTTCACTATCTACATTGACATAGAATATGCTATCGACAGGTGAAGTCCCATCTGTTGCACCAGATGGTAAACCAATCAAAGAAAATGTAAAAGTGAATGCATTAGATTGAGTCGGCGCAGGATGTAAAATGTTGAATGTACCATTCTCAAATGGATAGTCATATACTTGAGAAGGCGCATAGAAGAACCCTCTCTCTCCATCAGGCTGAACTTCTTGGCGTTCAATTCGTAAAGTCAGAGGAATCTGAGGATTGATGATAATTCCATCAGCAAGACGCTCTGAAAACGCATATTGTCCACTAATTCTGAGCATATCTCCTGGATAAACGAAACCAGCTTCACGATTTCCTACATCAGGAGTGATGAAACCAATGGTATCTTCAACAGTAAATGTAGAACGATCTAGTTTGAAACTATCAGAATACTTCCATCTTTGGTTGTAATTACCTGCTTGAGATGAAATAGTGGTCCAACCACCATTGTTAGGATCGAAATCAGTAACCTCAACTTGAGGAGTTACAATTCCTGGAACCGTAGAAATAGACCAAGCGAGAATTACTGGGATATCTAAAATGAAATCGGTTTCAAATGGATCAATCAATACACCACCATCTAATCTACGCATTTCAGGGCCTACTCCATCGGTTTCCAAATCCAAAATTGTAATCCAATTAGAATCAGTCCATGCAGTGTCATTTCCAGGCCAATAATTGATTACCATATCTCCAGAGACAATTGGATTTAGATTAATTCGAACTTGAGCTAAGTCACCCCATCCATTTCCATCTGAACCTCTCACTCTTAGATGATACACATTTCCACCATACATTGTGGTATTTGCACTAGTTAATTCAGTTCCGAATCCATCTTGAATACGGAAAGAAGTTACACTTGCTTGAACTGATGCCATTGCTTGGTAAGTTACCAAATCAAATGGAATACCTGGAGAACCAGAACCGGTCACTGAATTTCCTCCAACGTCGGTTCCTGAAACAAATAAACTAACCAATGGACTATTCATTAATCCTTGATTTGCTATATCGCTGATACATTGGGTTCCTTGGTTATCAATCATGTAAATCGATTCATTGCTAATCGTTTGACGAACAAGAGGAACTTGAGCATATTCGCCAATATCTGCAACACGATCAAGATTCGTATCGTGATCTTTCTCGACCCAGTAATTCAGGAAAAGAGAGTCTGGAGCAACGGGATTATCTCGAACAACGATTCTGAAAGTTTGGCAATTTCGAGCCGGTATCCATGTATTGTCCCCCAAATCTCTCCATGTAGATCCATCCATGACACTAATGTTCACCAATTGAGGAGGCAATGGGTCCATGGAAACTTGCATTCTAATTCCACAATCCATATCTGGGTTGTAGCTTACCGGAGGACACAATTGATCCCCTCCAGTGAAATTAGCCATCTTGAATCGATATGTCCTTGATCCAGCGGTCTGTGAAGGAAGAGTTGGTGACCAAGTAAAATCGCCACCAACAGTGCCTCCAGTACGGTCAACCTCTAACCATTCTTCTGTCTGAGTATTGGAAGTATTCAATTCCTCAAGTACTAGGAAATAATTTGATGGATCGGGTGCAATGTCAAGATCTTGGAAACGTACCTTTCCTGTAAGAACAAGGGATTGACTACTCTTTACATCATTAAGGTCAGTCTGTTCGATATTAGCTTGATTGTATACTCTAAATTCAGTGATACTTGCATCATTCTCTACTGCATTTCCTGTTGTAGGTTGTAACGAAACTGCTGCAGGTAAACCTAAAACACCTGTATCACTAATTGAAGAGGTATAAATCTGAACAAATGCAGTATCATCCCAATCAGAAGATACTCGGAATCTCCAATTAATCTGCATTGGTGATGTACCTGATGTAACACTTACTGCTAATGAAAGTCCATCAACAGGATCAGATACTTTCCAAAATGTGTCATTAGAAATAGTGTATTGCAACTCAATATTTCCTCTAGATGTTTCCATCAACAAAGAGGCACCAGAGAGGCTCTGTCCTTGGCTACTCACAGAATGAGTTGTAACAATCTCGTAGATATTGCCATCATCATATAATCCAGAGAAACCATTCGTCAGAGAAATTGTACTAGAATGGCCAGTGCTAGTAGTAATGCTCAATTGGCCAAGAGAAATACCTCCTCCAGTTTCAGAAGACCATGTCATAGGTACATTGACACTACCTCCAACTGCGGTCCCCATGGCAACCCCCTGAGACAATTCGCGAGCCAAATTATTTCCATCAGAAATTACTCGTTCCCAATCATAATTGATTAACAAATCTCTGAATGTAATGGTTGACCCAATTGTAGCAGTACTGCTCTCTATTTTCATCCTGAAAAGAATCCATTCATTTCCATAAGCATCTTCCCAAGAAGTAGGAACCACTGTTTCATCATAATCCAA
>PAOZ01000048.1 GCA_002708695.1 Methanobacteriota archaeon
AGGAGAAGCTACTGAAGAGGGGGGTACTGAAGAAGAATCTACAGAAGAAGAATCTACAGAAGAAGAAGCTACTGAAGAAGCAGATTTGATGGATGCTATGATGTCTAAATTGATGGAAGATTCTTTTACTGGTGGACAAGAAATATCTGAAGAACCAGAAGTAGTCTCATCCGACCCAATTATTTGTCCGATTTGTAATGCTCAGAATCCACCTGGTAGTTCGATGTGTGCTACTTGTTCATATCAATTCTGAACATAGTATTTGTTGTGTAATGACCGAATTGTTCATGCGACTTCTTTGAAGGAGGTATTATTGTGGCCGGTCCCTCAGATGAACCAGAGGTCCAAATGGGCCAAATGTTGACACCACTTTTGATGTTGGTTGTGATGTCATTCTTCATCTTCATTCCTTCTGTTAGAACGACATTATCTGTTGTTGCTGGAACTGTAATTGAACCTATGATTCCATTTCACAATACCTTATTTGTTCCTACAGTATTGGTTCTTGGTTCTTTGATTATGTTTGTTAATACAATCATTCGTTCTTTCTTTATGGATCCTGTTACACAGGCTCATTTCAATCATCGAAATAAGCAACTGAGAAGCATGATGAATGAGGCAAGGATGGAGCGTAATACCAGTCGTCTTGACAAAATTTCAAAAATACAGCAGAGAATGATGCCTGAACAAATGAAAAATCAAATGTCAATGATGAGACCTATGATGTTCACCATGGTGTTCATTTTCGGAATTTTTGGATGGATGTATACTAATGTAGAAACTTTCAGAGTTGAACATCTAAGTTTGCCTTGGAGGCCGCAATGGAATATGGAGGACCGAGTTTTGTGGATTTTCCCTGCTTGGGTTTTCGTTTACATTAGTCTGAGTGCACCTTTCGGACGAATTTTGGATAGACATATTCGACTTTACCGTTATCGAACCCATCCCTTGATCGTTTCTGGAGAAAAAATACCAGAACCGCTTTTGGATATGCTCAAAGATACAGGAAAGGAGTCTCGATCATCTTCTAGAACTCAGCGTTCACAAAGAGGTGGTGCTCGTAAATCTACTTCTAAACCGCGTAAGAAATCAGGGAATCAAATTATTTCATCGACAGTGATTGAGGGAACTTGCCCTGTTTGTGATTCTACTGATTTGTCTAGAGGAAAAGCAGGTCATTTGAGATGTGGAGTTTGTTGGGAAAGTTTCAGACCTTGAGGCGAGTTGATGGTTAAAATTACGATTAGTGGGCTTCCAGGTTCAGGTACTTCCACTTTAGTAGGAAGATTGTGTGAAAGTAGAGATTATACATCACTTAACGGAGGTGATGTTTTTCGTGAAGAAGCTGCAAAAAGAGGACTTTCAGTGGCCTCTTTTTCAGAATTATGCAAAAAAGATACTACTGTAGACCATTCTCTTGATGAACGTTTAATTGAATCCATGAAGAATGTAAATGGTCCGGATATTGTAGAATCTCGACTTGCAGGATGGTGGGCATATCGTGAAAATATCAATTGCCATAGAATTTGGATAGAAGTTGATGTAGAAGAAAGACTTAGGAGAGTTGCAATTCGAGAAGGTGACGATATTAGTAGGCGTCAAGAATCCATCATTCGAGAGGAAGCAGACCGTCAACGTTACACCAGATTATATGACATCGACATATTATCTATGGAACCATACACCACTGTAATCGATGCAACGCATCTAAGTGCTGATGATGTGCTTGCATCTGTAGAACAGGCATTAGATATTTAATCAGAGGAAGAATTATGGCTCAAAAAAAGATAATCGATTCTTCTGCTACTACTGATTCAAGTCATGGCGCACCAGTTTGGCATAGATCTCTTGAGGAACGTCTTGATGCAGGATTAATTCTTATCGATAAACCAGCGGGGCCTACTTCGCACCAAGTTGCAGCATGGGCAAAAGAGATACTTGGAATAGATCATCTTGCACATGGAGGTACCTTAGATCCATTTGCTACAGGCTTACTTACTTTAATGACTGGAAGAGCGAGGCGTCTAACCTCCCAAGTTCTTAGCCATGACAAAGAGTATGTCGGTGTTCTCAAAGTTGGAGGAGAAGCAAATATGGCTGCACTCGAGGATGCAATTCATTCTCTTAGAGGAGAAATTTACAACGTACCTCCTTCGGAGTCTGCCGTAAAGGTACAAGTTAGAACTCGTCGAATTCGTGCATTTGAGATTTTAGATACAAACGAACGACTTGCTGCAATTAGAGTTGCTTGTGATGCTGGAACTTATGTTAGAACATTAGCTAGGGATTTAGGATTGATTATTGATTGCCCAATACAATTAGTTGAACTCAGAAGAACCCGTTCAGGTCGCTTTACTGAAGATAATTGTGTGCCTATGGAGGATTTAGTCGATGCAGTTTATTTGTGGAAGCAGCAGGGTGATGCTTCAGCGATGCTTAGATTGGTTTCTCCTATTGATGTGTTAATGGATGGTCGCTCTGGTTTGATTCTTAAGGATGGAGCAGTATCTGCTGTATCTCACGGTGCTCCTTTGACACGTCCAGGGATTCAAGCAATTCAAGGAGAATTTGAAGCAGAAGATGAGATAGTTCTTTGGAGTATGAAAGGAGAAGTAGTAGCAATAGCGAATTCTTCAAGAAGTACTTCTGAAATTCCTCAAATCAAAGTTGGAGAAGTTGCCAAGCCTTCACTTGTTCTGTTGCCAGCTGATATTTATCCGCGCCAATGGCGAGGGGATCAGTCAACTAACTAAGTTCAAACGCTTCGTAAACCCATTCTTCTGTTTCAACTCTTACGAGCAGTTTTTGCACTTCAATCACACACCCGCCTACCCGTCTAAAAGACTTCGAGACATCCCTTCGTTTGATGAAGTAGATATCAAGTTTCATGTGATTTTCTGCATTATCCGCCCTACGCATGTGGAAGTTGGAAGATTTACTATCTTCGTTTTGAACGTTCTCTGGGAGGGCTATGAGGGCGTTCTATTTTCCTAGGACCAAATAGGAAGGCTGCTGCTGCTAAACCGACAATTATTATGGAAACTAAAAGAATACCTGTATTTGCACTTCCTGCATCAGTATCTTCGATAATTGTAAATGGATCAAGTACACTCTCTTTTTCTGAAACATAAACAGAAAGAGAAAATTTGTTATTGAATTCATTGGATTCATCGATTAATCCATTTGCATCAGCAATTGCAGTCATAGTAATATCCCCCTCACCAGAAGAGGACCAATAACAAATCACTGTTCCAAGTCCCCCTGGCGAAATAGAGGGAATAGTATCTCCAGGAATTGAAACATTTCCTACGTTACATTCCACACCTACTGATGTTACTTCCACCGAACCAGAATTTCGTACTAATATTCTGAATGAAACCACATCACCCCTTTCTAAAGAAATTGGCGAAGATAAAGTTTGATCGCCCACAATTGCATCTATACTTTCAATTGATAAGTCGGGAGTAGCTATGGAAATTACTTCAATAGTCTGGTTTATTCTTGAATCCTCATCTTCGATAATTAATGTAACAAATGTTTGTCCTGCTTCTGATGGCGACAATGTCAAAACCCATGAATTTTCATTTGTTTTTTCTATATTTGCCCATTCTCTATCTGTTGTTACAGATAGTGATGTTGAATCAATATCTGCGATGTCTAAAGTAATTTGATATGGTGTTCCAACTTCTATGTATGCTGATGTAGGTAATCCTGAAAGTGAAGGCTCGTCATTGACTTCATTGATCATTACATTAATTTGATCGGCCCATACATTGCCTCTTTCATCTGTAACTATGATATCCACAATTGCTGATCCGCTTCTCTCAAGTTGTGGCATCAATAATATTTCATCTCCAACGATTGAAGGAACCAATATGTCTAAATCACTAGAAGTAAGAGAGATTTGAAGGTCATTTGAATCAGTAATATCGTCGCTACAGTAGTATCTGAATGGAATATATCTTCCAGGATCATCTTCGTTGAATGTTTGGTCTTCCACACTTTGACATTGTGGGTCTTGATCAAATTCTACTACATATCCTCCATCAATCATCATCGAATCGATAACAATTGTTGTCTCTTGTGGGCTGCCATCTGATGACCATTGGAATCGACTACCTACGCCAATCTGTAATGAGTCTCCATCATCTCCCAGAAGGTGTCCAATTGGGACTACGAATGTGCCATTGGAATTAGTGATTGGAATTTCTTCAACTAAACTACCTCCAACTGCAAATCTTAGGGTTGAGAAAGAAGGAACAAGTCCTAGGTCATTACCTTCAATGTGGTATGAGACATGTAAACTAGGGTCGTTGATATCTATTCTAAAATTTGAAACACAACCATCAATTATTGAAATACGGACATCAATAGAATCTTGATTAATCTCTATCAATTCTCCATTCAAAATGGTTGTCCAAGTCGTTTCTGATGATTCTTTAATCTGAATTGTATTGTTTCCGAATCCAGTTAAGTGGACTCTGCCCCATTGTTGGTTGAATGGACGGAGAATTTGATCTATGGTCCATATTCCCAAATTAGCAGAAGAAGATGGTTCAAGTCCACAGGATGCGACTGTTAAATATTCAATTTCTCCAGATAGAGAATCAAAATCCATTACTGGCATATCAAGTGAATCGGTAGTATGTAGTGCAGTTGTGGTTTCAAAGGCGAACCATGGTGAACGATGCAATGCTAGGATTGCAACTGCATCAAGTTGTAATTCTGAATCATCAATTCCATTTATTGAGACATAGTCTACCAAAACTTCTGTTTGTGCAATATCATCCCATGTCCAAGGATTATTTTCGTCATACAAGGGCAACAATAGTGGTGCAGACTGAGTGTATTCAGTAGCAGAAAAAGTATGTCTAATAGTATGGAGAAGAATAGGTCCATCACCTCTATCAATCACGAAACGAACTTCGTCATCTGACAATACATCTGGTATTGAAAAAATTAGACTAAGGCTAGCATTTAGGAGCATATTTGATGATGTTTGAGAATGATCGAATCCTGAAACTTTGATATCCGGCCCTTTAGAAACAGCAACACCACCATCTGGAATTCCAGTAGCAGCATTAGAGTTAGTTGATGATGTGGAGGCCCAAGCAACCGAAGTTACAGAATTTTCAGGCCTAGAATGTGTGATTATCATCCCCGTTTCTTCAATTGAAATAGAAGAATAGTGAGCAGGACTAGTATCATTTAAGCTAGAATCCAATTCCCAAAGTGTGGCATTATTCAATGTACTACTAGGCATTAGATCAATTGGATCAGCTCTCACAACTGTTACTGCTTGAATACTCTGAATACTTGAAAGAAACAAGATTGAGATGACAATCAGACAAGCCCCTCGTCGCCCCACCATGATTCTAGAGAGAATCTATTCTCCTTCAACCCGATGGTGTATTGAGCCTAATAAAATAGGAACGGTTGATAAGTCGACATTGGGTGGTTCATTTGCATCATGGCTGTGGTGGTGTAGCGGTTAGCACGATAGGTTGTGGTCCTGTCAGCCCGGGTTCAAGTCCCGGCCACGGCCCCACTCTCTTCATTTACTATCAATTCAGATTCACTCGCCGGTGTATTCGGTTACTCTAAGGCCCATTCCTCCCCGCCTTGAGGGTCGTTTCATGATTTTGTCTAATTTCAGATGTACATGTTTCTCTAAATCAATTTCCATTGCTAAAGCATTGCCGAGAGTGAGAATGAATAGATCAGCCAATTCTTCTGCGATTTCTTCTTTTGGTTTTCCTTTGGTAATTGCTCCACTGAGCTCTCCCAATTCTTCAACAGTTAGAGAAATTCGGTAACCCATGTCATGACCATTATTTTCTGGATTAGCAAAGTCATGCTTGTGATGGAATTTTGCAACTCTAGACATCAAAGTATACCAAGACCCATCTGGTCCATATTCATCTCCTAATTCATTTTGAATTGGGTGCAGCATCCACTCTTCTACTGATTTCCTTCGTTCCATAATGTGTACAGAACCGAAACAGCCCATGAAGGAAGCGATTAATTTAGAACCATGATAGATTAATGCCGATAAACCATATTATGCAAACAAGAATTGGAACAAATACTAGATAAGTCCGAATTTTTTTCCAAAATGGAATTTTTCTAATTTTTCTCCTACTGTTTCAGAAATCGCTTCACCAGCAATATAGGCAATATCTCCAATAGGTTCTACAGGCATAATTTCTCCATTATTTGATAATACATAGTTTGTGTTGTAAAAATGTTAAATTATTGTCTTTCTCAGCGTCAAATACTGGGGAGCAATTGCTGAGAGGTTGCCATTTTGGTAACGACCCATAGACCTGATTCGGTTAATGCCGACGGAGGGAGAGAAATGAACACAAACATTGCATACATACTGATGATTGCTACGCTGGGTTTCTTTGGGTACATAGGATACCAAGCAGTAAGAGATAGAAAAATTGAGAAAGATGAATATTTATCTGCTCGTGGTAGCCAGAATTGGCTTGGAATCGGGCTAAGCCTATTCGCTTCAGGAATGGGGATATGGATTTTATTCGGCCCTTCTGAAGTAGGTTATTGGGGCGGATTTTGGGATGTTGTAGGATATGCTGTTTCTGCAGCAACTCCTTTTTTGTTATTGGCTTATGTTGGCCCAATGATTCGAAGAAGATTGCCCAGTGGAGTGACACTCGCTGATTATGTTCGAATGAGAATCGGTCGTCCAATGCAGATTTATGTGGGTCTAATTTCTGTAATTTACATGTTTACTTTTCTCTTTGCAGAGTTTACTGCTATTGGAAAGGCAATGTTTGTTCTTTCAGATATGGATCCGCTTATTCCAATGTGTGCGGTAGGCATTGTCACTGCAGGATATGTTGGTTACGGTGGATTACCTGCATCTCTTCGAACCGATAATATTCAGGCTTGGGTTGTAATTTGGTTGGTTGTAGCGCTACTAATGATTTTATTCACTGGTGACATTAGTTCATTTATTTCAGATGCGAAAGCATACAATCCCGAAGGAGCAGTAAATTGGAGCATTGGCAGCATGTCTTACATGGAGTCATTTTCATCAGGATTAGCTCTCGTAATTGCTATTACTGCTGCTGAAATGTTTTCTCAAGGTAATTGGCAAAGGACATGGGCATCTGAAGATGATGAAGCATTAAGAAAGGGGTCTCTTTTGGCGGCTGGATTAGTATTGCCATTGGTTTTCATTATGGGAGTAATTGGTACAGTTGTTGCTGCTAGAGGGACTGCGTCTGATCCTTCTGCTGCATTTTTCATTCTTTTAGAGGATGTTCATGTGCTCTTAATAGCCGGATTTATTGTTCTTGGAATTGCCTTGGTTTGTTCAAGTGTAGATACATTACAGAATGCAATCACTGCATCAATTTCAAGAGATTTATCTGATGGAAAGATGGATCTCAGTCAGGTCAGAATTGTGACAATCGCTATGATTCCTTTGGCCATTTATTTAGCAACAGGCCCTACTATTGGAAATTTCACATTCGATGCAACAAGTGTTTTTGGCATCTTTCTTTTTGCTGATTTGTTAGCCGCTGCTACTGTCGCTCCAGTATTGCTTACCCTTTGGGATAAGATTACTTCTACTGGGGCAATGATGGGGGCCATATCTGGTTTTGTTGGTGTTATTGCATATGGAACATATCATGATGATTTATCTACTGGAATTGGATACATCTTCTCTCCAACTAATGAGTTCGGATTAGCAAATCTAAATGTGTTCTTGTCTGCACTTTTCGCAAGTTGTTTAGTTACAATTGTTGTATCTAATGCTTCGGGTCCGAAACATGACGATTCAGAATAATAATGGTGGACGCTGGGGGATTTGAACCCCCGGCCACTTGGTTGCAAACCAAGTGCTCTTCCAAGCTGAGCTAAGCGCCCCTTACCCTTTGTCGTGTAGAGTCTTTGATTTGAGGATGACGCTTATTCTTCTTGTTGAGAAATCAACTCACGATATTTTTCTGCGTGTAAGGGAGTAGGTCGAGAAAGAATCATAAGAATAGCAATTGCAGCAATTCCAGCACTCATGCTCATTACAATCAACATTTGTCTATTGTTGTCTGAATGTGTAACACTTTCATCATCATTATTTTCGGTAGAATAGTTTGGGTCGGGTCCAACATTTGTAGTGTGTACGTCCTTGTTTACTACTAGTCTTCCAGTGTATACTACACCATCTGAACGAACATCTTCATAGTGAAAAATTCCTGAGATTAATCCAGTAGTTTCGTTGAATAGAACCTTGTAAATTACCTCACATTCTTCATCCACTTTAGTTCCATTTTCATCGAGTTCACAAGATGAATATAATTCTCCTGAACTGATATCTTCTGTTCCATTAAACATTCCATCACCATCAATATCCAACCTAATCTGGTGAGTGATATTTTCTCGACTATCGACATTTCTGAACCATACGCTATCATTTGTGAAAAGAACTTGTCCAGTAACGTTGTTCGGAATAGGTTCTCCTTCACCCACAATGATTGTGAATGTATTTGGTTCATGGGCTGAAGCGGGTTGGATAAACATGCATGAGGTGATGAACAAACATACGAACAACACCCTGCGCATGGTGTTGCCAAGGGTCCGATGACTTCAACACTACCGAATAGTTGCGCTAGATGAAACGGAGATGGTGAGACAATGGACAATCGGATGTTGATTGGTTATGTAGTAGTGGCTTTACTAGCCACAGTCAGTCTTACGACTGCGTTTTTAGCCATTAGTAGTGAAGATGACTCATCAGAAGCAGAATCTGATTTTTTATTCGATCCGTTAATTCAAGATGTTGAAGGTCATGATCATAGAAATGGTAGTCAACATAATCTATCTACTCCGAATTTTGAAGCCCTATCATTCAATCAGTTAACTGAACCAGGCAATGCGGAGGTACAGGTTGCAGATAGTCCGGATGGACGTAGATATGCATACATCGCTGGATGGAAAGAGATGCATATAGTTGACGTAACTGATCCTAGAAATACTACTGTTACAGGTGTTTATCTTGATCCTAATACTCAAGTTTTGGATGTAAAGTATCTTGAATATAATGCCAGAGAATATGTAATTGTTCAGAATCAATTGGTCGATTCAGGCAATGCGGATCCAAATGTTGGAGAATGGGGCGACCCTGCTCAAGTGACTGTTACATTAATCGATGTAACCGATAAATCAGACCCTACTTGGGTAGATTCTTGGTATGATTTTGATCATCCAAGTGGTCCTCATAATTTGTATACTCATATGATTGATGGAGAATGGTATATTTTTGTTGCAAATCCGGACTATGACGATTGTGATGTGGGCCAAGGAGATGCTTGTGGAGGAATTACCATCGCTCACTTAAATTTCGCAGCATACGGAGATTTACCTCGAATCGTGAAGGTCGGTGAAGCAGAGGTTTCATGGGAAACAACGCGAGGAGGTTGGATCTATATTCATGATATGACTGTTCAACAATGGCCTGGTGAAGATTCGACAGATCCTCGATTTGGTAGAACATTTGTATATGGTGCATATTGGGAAGCTGGATTACGAATTTTTGATGTGACAGATGTCCCTCATCCAGGAAATGATCTCGCCGAATATTTGTGGCATGGTTCACTTTGTAGGGCTACTGGGGGCACTCAAGCAGGATGTCTTTGGAGAGCTCCTGAAGTAGGACAATGGATGGATTTTGCAGATCTTGATGATGATGGTGAACCAGATAGTGGAACTACTGGAAATGAAAACGGTGGTCGAGCATCATACATTCATTATGCTGAGCCTGTTGATGAGATGGTAGATGCATCTCATCTTGGTTATCCTGCTGGAAAAATGCATCTAACGTTCTTAGCAACAGAGGTACTCTCTACAAGTATTGGAACAGGAATGGCATATTTGTTAGATACAACTGATTATGATTTAGTTAACGGGCAGTTCCGATTTCAACCTAAGTTGATTCATGATTGGGAAATTCCCTATGCAGATGACCATTTCATTCCTACTGGAGAAGAATGGTTATTGTTTTCTCCACACAATGCTGATATTCAGATTTTCCAAACTGGTGTGCCAGGTCTTCCAGATAATAGTCATGGTGGAGCTTGGGACGGCCGAGTTTATCTCAGTCATTACCATGCAGGACTTTGGGTAGTAGATATCGAATCATTGATGGTTGCAGGTCTTGATGATTCAATGAATAGAACCGAAGCATATTCGTACTCAACGATTGGTTTTCATTCGCCTCATGCTGGTGAAAGTACAGAATTGTCTAGCGACTACTATGATTTTGGATGGGTTCCGTTTCTATGGGCTGCAGAATATCATGAAGGTTACACATATCTTTCTTGTATTACCTCTGGATTATATATTGTTCAATTGGATATCGATAAACCCTATACTACTACAATTTAGTTGACAAAAAAGCGAATCCTTCAACAGGGGGAAATTATTCGCGCAATCTATGGGACGTATCTCGACTGCTTTGCTTCTTTGTTTGTTAATGGCTGTAGCGCCCTTTGCAGGCTGTTTTGGAGGGGATGATGACTCATCTGAAGAAGAATATATTTGGGTCGATCCAGTCACAGAGATTGAGGACGAGAATCATTCTCATACTGATTTGCTAGCCCATCGCTTACAGACTCCTAACGTCCGTCTAATTGATTACCATAACCTCAACTGTGATGGCAATGTCAAACCTCCGGCTGAACTTGACAACGTTGCTGGCCGTCCTTGTGATCCAGCGTACAAGAATGCAGCACCTACACCTGGAGACTCATCTGAAATTGCTATTGAAGGTAATTTCCTTGAAGATTGTGAGAAGTATCCTGATGGCACAGGTGGCTGTTATGCTTATGTCTCATCATACAATCAGTTTGAGATTCTCGATATTTCAAAGCCCAACAACATTACGTTATTATCTACATATTACGCAGAGGTTGCTAGGATTATCGATATCAAGGTCACACCTGACAACAATTGGGTGCTGATTAATCATGAGTTAACAAATAGTGAATTAGATCCTATCCCTAATGATGATGATGCAAATTCTGGCGCAAATCGACTAGATGTAATCTACGTTGGCAACAAGAATGAACCAATCAAGGTCGCAGAGTGGAACAATCCTCCTGCCGGATTCCATAATCAAGATGTACATGTTTACTGTGATTGGGATGGAGCAACTCATCCTAATGAGGAATGTAGCCTCTTCTTATTCGGTGCTGATCCATACCCTGAGATGACGGAAGGCGATTCTGGTACATTCTACAAGGGTACTCAGATTTTCTATGTGCCTATGGGTTTCGAATCTTGGTTGCCTACACAGACAGATGAGCAGCAGAATAGTAGCCGTGAAATTCTGCGATGGGGTGGATATTCTCCAGAGCCAGAGACTACGTGTGGGGGTTCTATTTTCAATCACGATAATGTATTCCATGAACATCCAATTACTGGACAGAAACTACTCTACATCTCATACTGGGGAGCAGGACTTCGTATTGTCGATGTCACAAATCCTCCAGTTGTACCTGACCCTGAAGGAATTTCATGGCCACAAGATTTCGAGGTTGGAAGATGGTTAGGATGTTCAACTGCAGATGATGGGTGGTATGGTCCAGATGGAGGAGGTCATGCTGGCATGAGTGCAAACGAATGGCTTGATCAAAACCTTGGAAATGACAATATCCACTATGCAGTACCCTATGATCATCTAATTTGCAAGGATGTTTCACAGTATGTCGACCAGTCTCTGTGGCCTCAAGAGTGTGGCACTGGACCGGATGATTCTGTTTATGGGATAAATTGGAGACACTACACAATTATCGCACCAGAATATGGTTCTAATACTAATCATACTGGAATTGTTTGGACTATTGATACTACAGATCCAGCTAAGCCATTCTTAGTCAGCAAGTGGAAATTACCTGGGCAGAGTATTTTGCCAGATGGAACAGTCCATGACAATCATTACATTCCAGGAGGATATATTTTCAGCCCTCATAATGGTGATACAGGTACTAATGGTCACGTCTATTGGACTCATTACCATGCAGGAAATTGGCTGACCGATCATAGTGGGATTTGGGATAGTATTGTTTGGAAGGATGGAACGCCATCTCCAGATCTTGGATGGCAAGGTATCGAGACTCTAGGAGAAACTGAGACACTTGGTTATTACTTACCTGCTGGACCAGAATGGATTGCTGACCCAACAGAGGAACTTGGATACGATATGGCCGATTGTTGGGCATCTTGTATGATTCCTTTTGATTGGGGTCTTCAGTATGACCCTCGAGGATACTTGTTCATTTCAGAAATGGTGAGTGGCGTATACGTAGTGCAGTTCGATGAAGATAAAGATCCACGATTTGATTACCCTCCACTTTGGACCCCTATTGAGGAGTGAAATCGTTTATGCGCACGGCGCTCGCTCTTGTTTTTCTTATTGTTCTGACTCCTATGGCGGTTTCAGCTCATGGGGCAGATAAGTTCAGCGTCATTGTTCGCGGGACTAGAATGGATCCTGATACTGTACAGATGCTTCAGAATGATACGGTAGAATTTCTAAGCGTCAATAATTCTAATCGTTCTGTACGAATGGATTTCAATAGTGATGGAGATTACAACGATACCTATGATTTCAACTGTAATCTACCAAGTGGTGCCATGTGTGCTCTAGAGATGAATGTCACGAATTATACTGGTGATTTGTATATTTTTGAAATACTAGAAGACGACGGTAATCTTGCATTTACTTTGAATTTAACTTTGATTAATGATACCCATGATCCGAATTCTTCTGTACCTAGTCCAAGTGGTTATTCATTTGGTAATCTGGATGTTGATGAAGATGGAATTCCTGACAATGTCGATAGATGTGTAAATACTGAACCTGGAGTTGAAGTGTTACCCTTAGGTGAAGATTTCCAAGGATGTGATGCAGATACAGGAATTTCTACATTCCAATCTTTATTAGCCATACTATTCATTGCCTTGATAGGCATGTGGATGTCCACAAGGATGCGTAAGGAGGGGTAGAATGCGTAGATTTCCGATGATGTTAGTGATATTCTCTATGCTTTCAAGTGGATGTCTTGGATGGGCAGAGACTGGCCCTGATTTTTATGGAGAAGTATTGACTGATTCTCCAGTTCCTATTTTTGAATTACAATCTCATGATGGTACTACGTTCAATAGTAGCATATTAGAAGGAAAAGTTGTGATTGTTGTGTTTGTATATACAAGATGTCCAGATATTTGTCCAGTAACCAGTCAAAATGTAGCATATGTGTATGAAAATCTCGGAGATAGAAAAGATCAGGTTGAAGTTGTATCAATGACAGTTGATCCATGGGCAGATGATACTACAACACTCAATCAATATGTAATAGATCAAAATTTATCTTGGCCACATCTTACAGGTCCAGTAGAAAAAATGGAACCGGTTTGGTCAGCATTTGGTGTTGGCTTAACCACATATTCAGATGATAGTGATGGTGATGGAGTTGTTGACGGATTTGATACCTGTCCAGACACTCCTAAAGATGAACCACTTGACCATCATGGCTGTGGATTAGATACTCAAGGAGGAGAACAAGAAAATTCTACGGCTGCTTCTAGTACGTCTGGTCGACATGCACTACCTGGATATTGGGTAGACCACATGACAGGGACTATTCTAATTGATAGAAATATGCAACAAAGGGTATTTTGGGGAGATATTGATTGGAATCCAGACTTTGTAATCGATGATATTGATTTATTATTAGAAGAATAACTACGATGGTTTGATATTGCTTCGCTTCCTCCAATTAATTATGAAAAAGATTTTGATAGTACTGATTGTTCTGTCTTTTTGCCTTGCTGGTTGTACTGCTGAAGAACGACTGGAATTTAATGGTACAGAATATCAAGATCCTCCCTCAGTTCCAGATTTTACGTTGACTGATCAAGATGGAAACAATGTCAGCCTTTCAGATTTTAAGGGTAAGGTAGTTGTTGTTGCATTTATTTTTACAAGTTGTCCTGATGTGTGTCCCGCTATTGAACACACTCTGAATTATGTCGATTTTATGTTGCCAGATCATGGCATTGAAAACGACGTGGAATTTATTTCTA
>PAOZ01000049.1 GCA_002708695.1 Methanobacteriota archaeon
GCGATATGCCGATCATATTCAATCAAGATTGTTCACGACCATATCGAAGGGGTCTACCCGGTCCCATACCGAACCCGGAAGTCAAGCCCTTCTGCGTCGTTTACTGTACTGTGGTGCGAAAGCCCACGGGAAATTGCGTCGTTGTGACTTTCTTTGATTCGACCTTGGTCGCCTTTGGCGGCCAAGGTCACCTCCCCGCATTTTGGTCAATTCATTTCGAATTGTCCATCTTTTTCTTCTCTTTTGGCGGCAGCCTCAAAGGGGACTTTACTAAGCCGAGAATGGTACCTATGTCAATTAGCACAGGCGACGTTATGGGCCATTCTCTCGTTGGAGTTCATTTAGCACCCATTGGTGATGTATTGTTCGCACCATATGGAGTTCCTCAAGACGAATTAGATCCATTAGCTGAATCATTTGGTTTAGAACCTGTCAAACTATCAATTGGTGGTTCTTCACTGGTTGGTGCATTGCTTGCAGGAACAAAGAAAGGAATTGCGGTTGCAGATATTGCTTCTAAAGAGGATATTGATGTGTTACTCAGTTATACTGATGCTGTGGTAGTAATGGAAAGTGGAGTAAATGCTGCTGGAAATTTGATTTGTGCTACTGAAAAGGGAGCAATCGTCAGTCGTTCTGTACCTGAAGAGGGAGTTTCAGCAATTTCAGAAATTCTTGGAGTTCCTGCTGATAGAACTACCATTGCAGGAATGCAAAACGTTGGTAGTCAATTAGTAGCGAATTCCAATGGAGCATTAGTTCATCCAGATGTTACTTCCGAAGAAGTAGAAATAATTGAATCTATATTGGGAGTTAAAGCGATGGTTGGAACGGTTTGTTTTGGTTCACCAGAAGTAGGAAGTGGATGTGTGGCAAACGATAGTTTTGCATTGGCAGGAGATGGAACAACGGGTCCTGAATTAAATAGAATCGAAGATGCATTAGGTCTAATTTGATACGAATCTTCATTGATTGATTTCACTCAGGAGAGAATATGGGCGAGTTACTATATTCCGGAAAAGTCAAGCAAGTTTGGAGTACCGAAAATCCAGACGTCATCGAATTTCGTTATACGGATCAAATTTCAGTATTTGATCAGATTATTCCCTCATTAATTCCCCGTAAGGGGGAATCGCTCAACCGGTCTTCATGTCACTGGTTGAAAATGGTAGAGGAAGCAGGAATATGTGAAACACATATGATTGAAATGACTGCACCTGATAGAGTCCGAGCACGTCGTTTTGAAGTAATCAGGGAACCTGGTGCTATTCCTCAAGATATGGAAAATGTGTTTGTTCCATTAGAAGTAATTTGTCGACATCATCTTGCAGGTTCAGGGTGGCGAAGATACAAGAGAGGAGATGCTTCTGCTGAAGAATTCGGTTTTCCCGCTGGTACTGAATTGGAAGAAGGAGTAAAACTTCCAACCCCCTATCTCGAGGTTTCGACAAAATTTGAGGCATTTGATCGGTTATTAGATCGTAAAGAAGCACTAGAAATATCTAATCTTAGAGAGGAGGAATTTGACGAAATTTTACGATTAGTTTTACTGATTGATGAATTAATTGAATCTGAAGTTTCTAAGAGAGGATTGATTCATGTCGATGGAAAGAAAGAATTTGCTTTAGGTCCAGGTAGGATTCCAGTATTGGTGGACAGTTTTGGTACTCTTGATGAAGATCGTTGGTGGGACTTACCTGCTTACGAGAATGGAGAAGTTGTTCAGTTGTCGAAAGAATTTGTTAGGTCTCATTATATTGAATCAGGGCACCATAAGGAACTGTATGATGCCCGTGCATCAGGCGCAGATGAACCACCAATTCCCGCTTTACCTCAATCAGTAATTGATGATACTGTTAGTTTGTACGCGTCTATGTTTGAGAGATTAACCGGCGAATCATTCTAATTATCTATGTTCTCTAAGCATTACTCCACATGAACGAGATTCAGCTTTTCTTAACAGAAGTATAAGTAAACGAACGATTTCACCTACTCCTCCATCAATTGATTCCTTTTGATTGATTTTCCAATTTTTAGACATTAAATTTTCTTTTAATTCAATTACTTCTTTTCCTGATAACGCTCCTCGAATAATTATGCCCCCTTTACCATTTTTACAGGCATGGTTGTCGAATCGATTGGTAAGAGCATTAAGTAGGAACATTATTCGTGAATTTTCATCATTGGGAATAATATTTTCACAAAGGTATTCAATTGCAGTATATTCTCCAGGTATTCTTCCGAATGCTTCGCGATTAACTCCTATCCCATCCAAGGGCTTTCCTAATTTACCTTGAGAATCTTGATCTATCATCAAAACAAAGAACAGGTTGGCAGGATCAATATTCTGATTATTTACATGATGATTCCATTGTATAGAAATATCTAGTGGTGCATTTTCAGGAGATTTTGGAGAAGATGCACACCAATCTGCCATGGACATTGGGTCTAAATCTAAGATTGGATCTAATGTGACGAATAGTTCATTCATTATTCAACGTCTCCGTTTCGATCTCTGTTCTCTACGATATTCTAGTTCAATCAATTTTCTTTCGAATGGGTCTGTTACTCCCTCTAATAGACGAGATAATTCATCTTGTTCAACTACTTCTACTGGTTCCTCGGGATTTTCATCAATTTCTTCTATAATCTCAATTATTTCATTATCGTCAAAATCTGTTTCCTCAATATCAACCTGAGGATTATCATCCAAATGAATTGTATCATCTACTTCTTCTGAAGTTTCATCCTGTACAATTTTCGAATTCTCAGAATCTTTTTGTGATTTAGAATTGATTTTTCTGATTCGCTTTTTATTACTTTCAGGATGAGTGAAACCTATGGCCCACAAAATAAGAATGATGACTAATGCAGCAATAGTTCCAGTCAATGCATTTTGGGTGTTTTCGTCTAGTCCCGATTCTCCGCTTACTACTAAGCTTCTTTCATTATCATCGGGATTAGAATCAACTTCCCATGGTGATGAACATCCAATATTTGCTGTTATCTGATCTCCATCAATGATTGCATCTGGTAACTCAACTTCTAGTGTGGGGTTCAACAACCCTCCCATATCTATGTCTTGGATTAATTCCCACGAACCCGAAGAATATGTAACTGTACATCTTACATTTTCAATTTTAGATTTGTTTGTTCTTGTTGTAGTTAGTGAAATCTTTCGGTCATCTCCTGTTCCAATGGTTTCAAATTGTGAAATTCCGATATTCCATTCAGTATCTCTAATTTCATATTCTTTAGATGATGTTTCAATGATTATTCCGTTTCTATCATGGACAGTAATGGAGTAACTTCTAGTTCCAACATTTGGATTCCACGATGCGTTTGAATAAATCATTATGATTGAGTCGGGAGCAGCAATTCCCGTTTCTAAATGAACCAATAATCCTTGATCATCAGTAATCATTAGAGTATATGGCATTTCAAAAGTATCATTTCCGATTATACATATGGACTCAATTATTGTTCCATTCATTGAGGAGGAACATGTTGTTGTTCTATAATTTGGACTTTGACTGAACACCTTTGCTGAAAGATCTGTTGAACCAATTCTGATGTCTATGCTTTGGGATTCTCCTATGTTGTATGACCAGTTTTCTCCATCTGAATCGAGTGTGTTTCCACCTACAATTCGTGGGGAATCGCCAAATTCTTGTCCAAAGAATGAGAGTGTAGCGACATCTCCCACTAATCCAACAATTACTGGAGGATTTGACCATGAACGTTCAGAACGAATAGGATTCAATTGCATTTCTCGTTGAATTCCTGTTTCATCTGTAGTACGAACTGTAATTGTAGGTGGAGATAAGCCTTCGTCGTTTGGAGGTATCAAATTAATTGGGACCCCTCGAGTTTCTCCGATTGAAAGATGAATTGTATCTGGATACGATAAGTTCCATCCATTTCCTCCTCCAATAACCTGTAGATTCAATGAAGTGGGTGCATTGCCATGATTTGTTACCCACAACAATGGAAATCCCCCATCATTCGTAACGTACCAATTAGAATCTCCTTCTAATGTATGGTTTCTCAATGCGTCGACTCGGACAGGGAAAGTTGCTGACGACCATCCACTTCCATCTCCATTACGAAGGATGATATTCAGTTGAACTGCTTGTCCTGCAATTGCTGATGATGGTGGTGTAATATTCAGTTCTAAATTTCCGGATTGGCCTGGTTCCAATATTCCGGGTGTATTTTCTATGCTGACATTCCACCCTATTGTACCTGAAACGTATGTGTTTGCGTAGGGCTCAGCAGGCAAGTTTCCAGTTTGGACAACAGTCATTGAAATAATTTCGCCATTTGGAGAGATATCTAAATCAACTCCAGATGCGATTACTTTCCAACTTGGAGTATGTCCTACCTCAATTGAATGAGAAGGTGCATCGATACTCACTAAATCCCCAGCTAATGCTTGCCAGTTAATGGTCAGAATAGTTCCATTCCAAGCGTCATTAGGAATTGTAATATTCAATAAAAGTGTTTGATTTTCATTTACATCGATAATTTCGGTTTTTGCGCCTTCGATAATCCATGGTGAAAGAGGGTCATTTCCATATTGAGAAATTGATGAGGAAGCAGTCAAGTTCAATGTGTCATCATGATTTCCTGTATTGATAACTCGAATAGGGATTTCAAGTGTTTCTCCAGGTAGACCAATTATCCGCGTATCATTTTCGCCATTTTCATGGAATGGATAATTTTCATCTGATATCTCAAATGACCATTGATGGTCTTGCTGCACCTCATATACTCCTTGTATTGAATCAGAAACACTTGTATTTCCAAGTGATAACATTTCCCATTCTATGGTAAAAGGAATCCTTGCAGGTGTTCCAGCAGGTGCTTCAATAGTTGCTGGGAGGTTGATTGAAGATCCAGGAGATAATGTGATAGTTGAAATTGGAAACGAGATTTCGATTGAGTCATGATTTGAAATATTCCCGTCATTGATTACTCTTCCATATAATGCATACGAGTCTTCTCCGTTTCCAGTATTTTCAAAGGAAACAATCGTTGAATATGCGGTTTCCGTTTGTATCATATTCGTATCTATAAATTCTCCAGAAGCATGATTCGGATTACTAATTGATGCTCTATATTCTTGAAGAACTTCTAGACTAAGATTTAGGTCTGCATGTGTTTGATTTGCTTCTAATATTGAGAAAATATGTGTAGTTGGTGCTGCATCTTCAGGTAAGTCTAGGATGAGAGTTCCACTGAAAGAATTAGAAGAAGATTGGGCAAAAAGACGGTCACCAATTATCTCTAAATCTCCTGTACTAGAAAGAACCCAACCCGATTGAATTGAAAGTCCGCCATTTGCCAAATCCCATTCCATTTCTTGGTCTCCTGAACCAAAAATACCCTCGATTTGCCATTCTATTCCTTGTAAAGGTACAGTGCGATGATGAGATGGAATAGCTACAACGTCACTAGCAATAAACTCGACATTGATTAATTCACATTCTCTTTCAGAACCAGATCCTATACAAATTTCAACAGTTGAACTTATTGTTTCTCCTAATGGTGTGTTTGAAGGGACTGCAATTTCTACAGACAGAATTTGTATTTCTCCGGGCTCAAGAGAAATTGAGGTAATGGAATTTCCAATCGGTGATGCCAATGTCATTCCATTGCCCCAAGGAGTATTTCCATATGTGATTCCTGTATCCGTTTCCGCAGCATTCCCAAGATTTTCGATAAGTACCCATGCATGAGCTGTTGACCCAGGAATGCCCCATCCAGTAGTTTGAGAGATTCCTAAAGGCCCCCGTAAAGAAATCCCTCTAGTTCTATTTGCTTCTATTGGGATGATAATCGAATGAGTAGAGTTGGGTGATTCATTTGGAGTGAGAGATAGACTGATACTTCCTTCGTCGGAGCCAAGAGCATCAGAAGGAGCACTAATCCTGAGATTAACTGTCCAACTTTCTCCCGAATCAATGCTAATATTCTCCAATGAATTTAGTGGAGCAACAGTCCAATTTTCAGGTAATTGACTAGAATCAATTTCCATTGTCCATGTTGCATCATTTTTACCTGTATTTGTAACTAATAATTCGACATCTTCACTTGCACCGGGGTCAATTCTAATTAATCCGTTCGAAGAGACAACTGAGATGTCGTATGGTTCTAGGATAGTTAGTGTTCGATTCTGTTGATTATTGTCTATTCTAGTTTCAGTAAGATTTTGCAAGGGGTCGATTACCATACTAAAAGAGTGAGTGCCTAATCCTCCAGACCAATCTACATTTATTGACCCAAAATTGCCATTTCCTGAAGGGCTAACAGGGTCCATTGCTGGAATTCTATCTCTTCCGATTTCTATTCCATCCGCAAATAATATCACATCAACATCTTTGTCAGTTGCTATTGTCCCCACATTTTCCACGTACGCAGTAATCGTAGTCATTTCATTTGGATCGGGTGCAGTTGGGTTGAATTCAATTCCACCTCCATCTAAGAACGGGCGAACATCAGCAGCTGCATGAGAAATGACTAGGTCGCCGATTACAATATCTAGAATAGCATCTCCATCTACATCTGCAAGGGCAGGAGAAGACCACAAACGAGTTTGTACTTCTAAATCGTCTTCCCATTCTAATGAAATTGCTACACTGGTTCCTTCGTCGCCATCATATGCAAAAATCGATCTCCCATAAGGAACGAGAATTTCAGGTTCTCCCGATCCATCGATATCCATCCAAAATGGCGAAGAAACCGCAATCTCATCATTTGGATTTCCACTTGATGCTTCCAATCTCCTGTACCATCTTTGAACTGGACTACTTTGAGAAATGTCATGACATCCTGCCATTGCATCTCTATTCGTATTAGTCGATCTCCATGTTACCCAACATACTCTGTCATCCACTCCGTCATAATCTGAATCTAACACCAAAGGAGGTGCATCTGCATACCCATCTCTTGCATTGAATGACCAAATTTCCGATGCACTCGTTGCTTCAATTGCAACAAATTCTGCCCCATCTGTCGCACCATTGCCTCCTAAATCAGTAGGGATTGTAAGAATTAATTCTGGTGCATCATCTGAATCTAGTTGTGCTACAACTGGCCCAGGTAGGCGAATTCTTGGAGAATCGGAAGCACCTCCATCGAGATTACCTAATGATGAACCTCCCGACCAAGCGGAAGCTCCAGTTTCTCCATCTAACCTCCATACCCACATTAATCCATCATCATTTTCGATGGTTGTGAAGAATACTGCAGCACTATCTGGTCCAAGTGTTGCAAAAGTAAGATCTGAAGGATGTGTCCCTGATTCAATTTCCGCCCTCCAATTTTCTTCAGGTGTTCCAGTAATGGGAAGAGAAAGAGAGAGAATTACAGGAGTATTCGTCGATTCTGAAATTGCTGGAATGGCAATTTCTGGATTGCCATCAAGATCTAAATCTGCAACAACAGGTTGAGAAGTTGGATGATGATCTCCAGTAAGTCCTGAAGTATATGCTCCTTGTGGATGTTCCAAACTCAATCCTTCATCTGACCATGTCCAAATTTTTTGACTTGAATGTGTTCCTCCAGCAATCCACCCTGTTGCAGTGCATTCTAGTTCTGGCGACCAAAGTTCAACATTTAGAGTGCCTACTGAATCAAAAATTACTATGATCTCAGGTTTCCCATCATTGTCTATATCTGCTACAATTGGTCCTGCTTTCATTGGACGCGTCGGGCCAAGATCTACTTCCCATGCAATTACTGCATCTTCTCCCTCAATTATTCTCAAAAAGGAATGGTCATTACTTCCTACGGTTTTTGTCTGAACAATTACTGGGAAAAGAGACCCTCCTCCACATTCTTCATCATGCCCTTCTGCTGAATTAATTGACTCTGAAAAGTTTCCTATTGCAGTTGAGAGTGCCGAAGTACCTATTGGATCAGACGACAATTTCCAATTGATTATTGGGTCTAAAATAGATCCAAGTGTTGTTGCTTCGTTAGGATTTCCATTCCCTGCACCCCCATCTGGAGCATGTGCTGGAGGAGAATGTCTTCTATCTGGTCCTCCTCCAAACTGTCCCCAAGGTTGATCCGAAGTCCATGGATCAATACTTCGTGTGCTGGAATTATGTTGATTAGAATCATCGTTAAATTCGTATTCGATTTGGCACCAAGGTGTCAAAATAAGGGCCAAAATTATGGGTATCACAAACCTCGCTTTTACGGTGTTGTTCACAACCTTCCCTCACTAATCTATACTTATGTCGATAGCAGACCTCTTCAACGTTTGGCGAAGTCGATAGCAAATCATATTGAATCGATGGCCTGTTGGGTTTCTCCAAGACATTAATCATCGATTATCTGGGTAGGCTTAAATGGAGGTCGAAGTTCGACGGTCTGTACTTCTCCTCTTGAGGCGTTGCCGATGATGGACGCGCAGGGTTTTCGCCCTCTCGTACTCATTGACGCTGACAGAGGGAAGTTGGAGGCATGAAAGATGTACTACATCATTGAGAAAGAAGACACAATTCGTATTCCGCCAGAGTATATGCACTTGACAGATTCTCTAGAACAGACTATCAATATCTTGGCATTGAATGCTTTTGAAGGAAGATATGATCCTGATACTGAGGATTTTATTCTACTGACATATGATCATAAAGTCGTTGGAAGAGGAAGGGTAATTCATGGTGATGGTGCGATTTACCAAAATGTTAGATATCAAGCATTGATGTTTTCAATGGATCAAGGAGAAGTTGTAGATGGGAAGATTCAGAAGGTGAATGAGTTCGGAGCATTCGTATTAATTGGTCCTACTGAAGCCTTGTTGCATAAGTCACAGATTTTTGAAGAACCTGTAAATGTAGAAATGTCTCAAGGAATTTCTCGAATTATTGGTGCCCAATCAGGTAGATATATTGGCGAATCAAGCCACATCAGAGCAAGGATTGTATCCAAGTCAATTAATCACAACGATCCTCGAAGTAGTAAGATTGGATTGAATTGTAAACAGCCCGGCCTTGGTGCATATGAATGGTTGCAGGAGGATGCTTGAGATGGCAGCAATACCGTTCGCATGTGCCGAATGTAATGCTATTTTAGCTGATGATCAAGATCAATGCCATCATTGCCCTACCTCTCCAGTGTCTAGAGACTGGCAAGGATTGGTGATAGTTTTCAACCCCGAGATGTCTGAGGTAGGGAAACGAATGGGCGTGACACGACCAGGTAGTTATGCACTCAAGGTGAACATACGTTAGGTGATAGAATGAAAATCGAAAATAGAATCGACAATGAAATTCTAGAACGTGTAGAACTTCATTTCTCTGTTGAGCACCCAAAAGAACCCACTCCTAGTTTGCAAGAATTGATTGAAATGGTCAATAAGATGGAGCCAGGTTCAGTAAAGTCTCAAACATTTATCATGGAAGTAACTTCCCGTTTTGGTCGTTCTTCAACCACTGGTGTCGCACATGTATATTCTAATTCAGAAGCTGCTGAAGCAACAGTTCCATCTCATGTAAAGGACAGGCATGTCCGAAGAGGAGCACATTCTGAACCTGTTGTTGAAGAATCATCCGCAGAAGAGGGATCTTCTGAAGAAGATACTGAAGAGAATACTGCTGAGGAAGAGGTTTCTGAAGATTCAGAAGCAGATGAGGAGGGATCCTGATGGGTGACAAGTGGCAGAAGGCGAAGGTAGGCAAGTATGATGTTTCCAGTGGAACATTGGTTAGGAATGGAGAATTCTGTCCCCGATGTGGTCCAGGTGTGTTTTTAGCTAATCATTCAGATAGGAAAACATGTGGTCGATGTGGCTACGATGCATCAGCAACATCATCTAATTCAACACCCCCTTCTCAAGAAGAAGAATAATTAGTATGAAAAATCATACCAATTACCATCATTTGAGAATACTCTCGGATTTTCATTATTATCAACCCAAAGGCCAATTTCTTTTGTAGATTTAATTCCTTTTTCTGAACCATTATGGCGCCATCCAGTCCAAATCCAACCCCTTTTAGATTCTCTAGCATGGTTTACAGGTCCAGGAGTTTTGTGCGTGGAGATCAATTTTAATTCATTGTCGAACAAATGCAATTTCTTATTGTCTTCTAAAATTGCCCATCCATTTTTTCCCTTCCAAATTCCAGTATTTTTCCCTTTGAATGGTAACCGTCCTCGGCTAAATTCTTCTCCATTATCCGTCGATAACATTACCCAAGAACCTCGGTCATCGAATAAAATTAGATAGTAATGGTCCAGATGGATTGACTGAGTATATGTGTCCAGATTTCCATTGATTTTATCTTGTGATTTCCAAATAACATTGGGCCATGGTTTTGGCCAGTCAGGAATATTTTGTCTCCAAATTTCTTCTACGAATGTTGCTTCATCCCACTCACTTTTTTTATTTATTTGCATGTAATATATCCCTCGATTCATTGAAACAAAAGCAAAATTATTTTCATGAGATGCCATGCATAAAACTTCAGCATCTAATGTATGAATCCATATTGGAAGTGTATGATCTCTAATCTGCCCCAAAAGGCCATAGTAGTCATTCATCTTCTGAATATGTGGCAATATACCACTTGGTTGTTTTAATTCAGTTCGGCTTACATTTGTTTGCCATTCAACTTCTGTATCATGTGGTGTTACCAAATTCATTTCTGCCATTAATGAAAGTCTTAATTCTTCATCAATCCAACTAATGATTGCGTTCCCTCCACATTCTACTACGTTGTTAATTCTCATTGGATATGGTTGTTCAGGTTCCTTCCACATTGTCATTTGATCAATTGTTCTCTGAATTTTGTTATCGTATAATTCAACTAAAATTTCCTCTCCGATTTCCCAAACCTGAAGGGCTGGTCCACTAGCAGAGGGTAATGCCATGTTGTGAGATAGAGATTAGGCGTTTGAAGGTTCATATTGAGAAAAATTTCTGCTCTCTTTTTTTGAAACATTTTACTGGGAATGTTCTTATCTTGGTCAATTGAGTTGGATATTGGGGAAATCACATGGCGCGTAAGAAAGTGGTGATACCTCGACAACCTTCAGGCAGTTACTACGTTAATGGCCAAATTAATGGAAAATCTGTTTCATTTCATGTTGATACTGGCGCATCAATTGTTGCTATATCTGGGGATACTGCTAGACATTTAGGGATAGAAGTTGATTCAGAAAATACCCGAGTTGGCCAAACTGCAGGAGGAAAAATACATTATTTTACAGTAAATTTAGACAAAGTTTCTGTTGGTTATGGAGAAAATACAATCATTCGAACTAATGTAATAGGAGGGGTTTTACCCGAAATGGAAGGAGTACATGTTCTTCTAGGGATGTCGTTTTTAGGGGATGAAATTGATTTCATGCAAGATGATGATACTTTGATTATTTATGATGATTCATCTACAGATATTGCTGAAAATTCTCGTCTTGAAAAACCCTTGGATAGGCCAACTACTTCACGTATGGATTCAATAAAAGTAAGAATACAGATTCAAGCGAATATTCAAGAAATTGGGAATGCGAATTTTCCAGATGACCCTAATTCTATTTGGAATATTGAATCAATAGAACAACAGGATAGTGGAATCTTTCTTGTTGATACACGTCCTGTGCCAAATGTTGGTTACCAACGTATTAGATTTCATTTGTTAAGTCCTGATAAAGACGGAGTAATTCGAGCAGATTATTGGGAATTCGGTCGCTGGAATCCGTTGTTTTATAGCTAGATAAATTTCAAGATTGGTGAGTACATGGGTCCAATTTCATTACTTGTTGTTTCAAACCAAGACATCGGCTCCACAATTCAAGGCCAAGTACTTCTTTCAAGAGATGGTTGGTTGGAAAAAGAAGCAGTTCAAGGCGATAGAGTATGGCATCATTCTAGGGCGCCTGTTCATTTATGGTGGAGAGAAGAATCACATCTCTTTAGTGATCATTTGGATGAGATATACTGTAATTCTACAGATTTCGAAATTTCCGAAGTTTTGTTTCTTTCTCGTCATGTTGCTGCTTCAGGTTTACCTAGTTTGACATTGCATGCTATCGGAGTTTTAGGAGTGGAACCATTCGGCGAACAGGCAGAACATGGAGGTAGGAACGGACAAGCAGTCCCTCCTTCTCCTCGTTTCGCATCTTTATTTCGAAGATTAAATCGAATTGCTGAGGAACATGGTATCACCGATGAATTTGATATAACCCTAGAAACTACTCATCATGGTCCATTAATGTCTACTCCTACATTATTTATCGAAATCGGTTCTACTGAGAAACATTGGGGGAGAGAGGATGCCGCAAATGTTTGGGCAGATGTTCTTTCTGAGGAATTTGAATTTGAGCAATCAAGTCCAACTACCGAAATTAATCAGGTAGTTATGGTGGGAATTGGGGGAGGTCATTATGCTCCTCGTCATCGGTCTGTTTTGTTACAAACAAATACTTTAGTTGGACATATATTGGCAAATTATTCCCTATCAATGAAACGACCAGAAGGAGAATGGGATCCATTTACTGATCAGTTGCCCGAAGGTCCTTGGATGAATTCCATTGATGTTGCAATTGACCAGACTCGTGCCTCGTTTCCAAATCATAAAGTCGTTGCACATCTTGATCGGAAGTCATTCAAAGGTTGGCAAAGGCAATCAATCAGAAGATATTTGGAATCAATTCATGTAGAAATTTTCAGACTTGCAGATTTCGTAAATTATGAATCTTGAATCGGTAATCGTCATAGCCTTATTTCTCAACAAAGGTTCATGGGCATACTAGGGCGGATGGTCGTAACTGTCCTTCCACTGATGCCTAAATTCGTAGTAGGATGGGTTTCTCGTCGTTATCATGCGGGGGTAGATCTCGATTCTGCACTTGAAACAATGAATCGTCTTTCGAAAGAAGGAGCTTGTTTTACTGTGGATGTACTTGGTGAAGAAATAACTACAATGGAAGAAGCACAATTTTTTATCGAAGAATATAATCGTGTTTTAGAAGCCATAGTAACTAAAAATATTGATGCAAATTTATCAATTAAGCCAACAGCATTTGGTTTATTGATTGACTCCCTTGCTGCTGAGAAATCTATTGAAAAACTCGTTAGGGAGGCTGCTGAAAATGATATCTTTGTCAGGCTAGATATGGAAGATCATAGAGTAACTCAATCTACGATTGATCTTGTTACGAGTATGCACGAACGAGGTCTATCGAATATTGGCACTGTTCTTCAGGGGAGATTGTTTCGTACATTGTCAGACATTGACTCTATTTCAGAAATTCTAGGTTCTAAAGCGGATCATCGCATTTGCAAGGGTATTTACCTCGAACCGGAGAAAATCGCTTTTACTAGGCGGACAGAAATTACCGATGCTACGAATCGTGCCATTGATGCTGCTTTGGATTGTGGTGCATATGTTGCAATCGCTTCACATGATACTGCTATCGTTGAGCATTCGTTGAATGCACTAAAACAGAGAGGAATGGGGCCAGAAAATCAAGATCCCAGAGAAGGTGCTGTTGCGCAACGCCCAGCAAAAGGACCAGGCTATGAGTTCCAAATGTTATTGGGTGTTCGAGGAGATTTAAGAAGAAAACTGGCAAAAGAAGGACATCTTACTCGGATTTATTTGCCTTATGGGTCAAAATGGTATGAGTATGGAGTTCGTAGATTACGTGAAAATCCAGACGTTGCTTGGCACATTACCAAAGCTCTATTGATGCCTTGGTCGAATCGAAGATGATTAATTTCTGTTAAATCGTCGTCGTCTTGGTTCAGGCGGAGGGTGAAGGTATATTCTCCTAATTTGGGATGCTTCTCTTCTTCCCGTCAATGTCCTACCTCTTCCAGTATGAATTGCTCGAATTCTCCATTTTTTCCCTTCAAGTTCGATGATTGAACCACAAACGTAAATTTCTTCAGGATTGCTTTCAATCATCGATGTACTGCTTTCTTCTCCTTCTGTCATTGTGATTTTTATTCGTACTAAGTCACATCTAACTGCCCATGCTGAAACGACTTGTTCTGGTTCAGATGAACGAACTGGTTGTTCTTGTGTCAAATGAAGTTGACTTACTCTCCATAATTTGTCCTCGAAATCGAAAACATCATCCACATGGATAGTTTCGTCTTCGTCAACTTCAATTTCTTCCACAATACTGTGTGCACCGTCTGAAAGAGTGAATTTGACTCGAACAGCCTTTGGCGGCCTAATTTGAATCAAATGTACATGACTGCATCCTTCGCACTGAACTTTGTAATCTCCTCCGCCCCCGATGGTTTTTTCTGAAATAATATCGTGGATTTGCCTTGTTCTGCATGAAGGGCATAATTCAACATGAATTAACTCCCCTTCATCCTCTTCATCATGAGCATCCATGAACGTCCCCCACTCGCTTCCCCTTTATGCCTGTTGGATGAAGATATTCAAATCGTTGGGATGGTAGCGGTAGACATGGATGGAGGAGGATTACCTCAGTTCTCCCAAGAAGACATCATGACTGCATTGCTTTCTGGTTCTCAAGAAAGAAGTCAAGAAGAGCCAGAAATTGCGGCCAATATTACTCAACAGATGTTGCATATGGAACTAGATCCACTTCCACGTTCCATGAGGTCAAGATTTAGAGACATTGTCGAGCGATTATCACCTAAGAAAATCATTGAAGTTGGAGCAGGAATCGGTCACCTAAGTGCATGGTTCCATGATATTTGGGTAGATTCTCCGCATCCAGAATCATATGTCATGGTTGAAGAAGGAAACCGTTTTGGAGTTATTTTACAAAGAATCGTTGAACGTTTTGATGCTAGTTCTTGGTGTTCTGTTAAAGTTGGTTCTTGGGACTCTATGTCAAGTGAAGCAACGGCATGGCTTGCAGCCAATGCATCTACTCCGGAAGCGGCTAGAACTGGAGCACCTCTCCCTGTTCCTGCGGATTTGATTATTGTGCATTCTGATTGGAAATCTCAGGTTCAGGATGTAGAAAAAGCTCTATCTTTAGTTCGCCTTGGAGGAGTTGTTCTCACTCCTGAACCATTTGTTCCTACTGCAGACGTTGGAGATTATCCTACAGGTAAACCAACGAACGAGCAACAGATGAGAGTTGAAGTGTTTAATGAATGGATTAGTTGTATGAAAGAGTGGAATGAAAATCAAGCAGTTGGATTTACTGATGTTGGAGGAGGAACTATTGTTGCAGTTCGTCGTTTGTCTTAGATTTCCATCTAGTAAATGCAATAATTGTTGCTACTGCTAATCCTCCCATACCCAATAGTCCCCAATAGATTGTTTGCTTATTTTCATTTATTGTAGTCGAAATGTGTTTAGGGCAATCTGGTATTCTTGCATTTTCAGAATCCGGATTAAATGCGAGACCTCGACCATCAAGCGTATCCAATCCAGATGGTAGAGGTATATCCATATGTATCAGAGTGGTGACTGCAACATCGACAACTACGGAATTTTGCATTTCTCCGGAGACTGTATTTCCTCCCATTACCATCATAAGTGTCGTTCTATCTATTGGTGTTGAGGGACTATGTGCAAATTCCAAAGACCCTCCTCCTCCATGGTCACTAGTAATAATCACCAACCAATCTTCTCCAATTGTATCAGCGAGCATTATCCGTTCATCTAGAATTTCCAATAACTCGTATGCTCGCTGATCTGCAAGTTTAACAGCGTCAACATATTCTTCGGAAACTTTTGAAAATCCATGTCTATGTCCAACATAATCTGGATCATCATATGCCACAAATAAAACGTCTATATCTGAATCATCACTGAGAATTTCTACTGCCCTAGAATGTACTTCCTCATCTTCTTCAAATCGTTCTTGAGTATCTGCAACTCCACTTCCAATTATTGTTGTATCAATTGGTTCCCAATACACTATACTCGCAGTTTCTATTGATGGGTCATGGGCTTCAATTAATTCAAAAATATCCGGATTTGAATCTAAATTATGATTCTCAAATCCATTATCGTAAACACCATGTCTGTCGCACCAAACACCGGTTAACATACTAGACCAAGAAGGACCTGATATCGATATTGGACCAACATCTGAATCAAATGCCCAAGCACCTTCTTCTTGTATTCTTCCGAATGCGCTATTATCTTCCGAAGAAACAATTCTAGCAACATCTCCTCGTACTCCATCGATTCCAATTATGAGAACTTTCTTTGTAGTCACAGTTGATAGAATGTCATCTTGGAAATGATCTAATTCATTTTGCGAATTATCTGTTGGTGGTTGACCAACTACGTTTTCAAAAAATGTTGGAACATTCAACTTCCCATATCCAGTAAGGTCATCATGTTCTGAGGTCCCACCGCTAGCCGAATTCATAAGATGATTTTTCACAGATTCAATTGCCTCCTGTCCGCCATCTACTGCTCCGGGTTTTAGATTAGGAGCTCCTTCGAGCACTAATGCTATTGCACCAGAAGCAAATGCTGTGGCAGCACTAGTTCCAGAAGAAGACCCCCATCCATATTCTGTTGAACCACTATTGTTTGATGCCATCAAAACTGCGACTTCATGACCTCCAGCAGTAATTTCCGGTTTCATATCTGGATCATTATTAGGTAAACGAGGTGGAAAAAATCCTCCATCGTTATCTCCCATGCTACTCCCCTCCCATATCTCTCCGAATCGGTCATGTCCACCGACACAAATTACTCTTGGAATAGACCCAGGACTTTCCACATCTCCATCATCATCTGGACCGCCATCATTTCCTGCTGCTGCAACAACGAATATCCCCAAGTCCAATGCGTCTTGAACGGCATTTTCTGACTCATCAGTTGATTGTCCAAAAAATCTGAATCCGGGGCTACCGCCCAAACTCATGCTAATGATATCGGTTTCTTGATTGATGCACCAATTAACTGCGGAAGCAATTGTTTCATCATTCCCTGATCCCGAATAGTCCAATGCTTTAACCACATGAAGAGAAACACCTTGGGCAACACCTGGAATACTTCCGTGAGCGACTAAAATACCTGCCATAGCAGTTCCATGTCCTTCATCATCGTATGGGTCGCTTCTATTGTCTATCAAGTCTAACCAACCTGCTAGTTGAATGTCTCGAAGATGGGGGTGATTCAGTTCAATTCCTGTATCAATTATGCAGACCTGTACGCCGCTTCCAGACCAATCTCCCATTTCATCGAAACCACTTGTTGAAAGATGATCATAATGCCAATCAATAAGTTGAGGTGAGGGGCCACTGAAATTTAGGCCCTCTTCATCAGCGAAGAAATATAGTGCTCCAATAGATACTGATAGAATCATCATTAAACCTAAAACAATAGCAACAACAAATCCTGAAGCACTAGAATCCTCATTCATCACACTACCTATGACTTCTGACCAAGAGTGTTCATAATCATAATCATACAGGCTTGCTGATTGCCACACTGAAAACCATCCTGTGATAAAGGATAATCCCACTATACAACAAATTATACCGCCGAGAAAAAGTATCACATTCCCAAGTCCAGAGAAACCAGACTGCGGTTCGGAAGTAGTGTATCCGATAAAAATCGCAATAATTCCTAAAAGAAGTAGAGTCCAACCTAAATATTTGAAAATTTTAATTAAAAACGCCCTATTTTTCTTCGTGAATACTTCTAGAATAATTTCGATAATTTCTCCTAAACTGAAAA
>PAOZ01000050.1 GCA_002708695.1 Methanobacteriota archaeon
AATTTGCCACATTTTCATTTTCAGGTCATCGAGGTTTTCATATTCATTATCGTGATCCTAGTATTCTTCATCTTGATTCTAAGGCTCGTCACGAAATAGTCTCTCATATTTCTGGAGCCAATCTGAATATTGAAATGGTACTAGGTAGTCAAGATGTTGCTTGGGGAAGGAGAGTGAGAAGAGGGGTAGATTCAGTCTTGGAAAGGTTGGAAATTTTTCATGATTCATCGGATGCTGATAGACGACAATTATACAAACAATTGAGGTCATCTGCAGTTCTTGGTTCTGCTAATATGTACCGTTCGCCTACAATGAGTGAAAAAGCAATGTTGAAACTTGCAGAGATGTCAACAAATTCCGATCGCCGTCGAAGATTGAAAAACTCTACAATGAAAATGGGTCTTCAATTTGGAAAACATGGTGATTTGTTTCAAGCTTTAATTTTAGGTGATCAAAGTGTTGTTCTCGATCAAGCGGCAGAAAATGATGACAATGTAACTGTTGATATTCGAAGAGTGATTCGGTGGATTGGAAGTTTACACGGGAAAGCTGGATTACGAGTGACAGAATTCCCTGTTGATCGCCTAGATCCTGATTCAACCAATGCTTTTGATGCATTAACTGAAGCAGTGACATTTTCTAGACAGAAGCGAGAAATGGTTCAATTGGAACTAGATGATATAACAGCGAGAATCGATGATGAAGTAGTTGAAGGAAATAAGGGAGATGTCGTTGAAGTTTCGGAAGCTATGGGGATTTTTCTTGGTTTGAAGCGATGGGCGTCAAGTATCCAAAGTTGAGCCAATAATTAGGCCCCTTTTCGGGGAATGTTAAAACCAAGCCTTTTCTGAACACAACACGGTGCAGCGCATGTCGGGTGAAGAAGAACAGGTTCCGCCACCTCTTGGAGGCCTTCCTCCACCACCTCCTCCTGGCTCTGCTCCGCCTCCTCCTCCTGCGGCTCCTATGCCTCCACCGCCTGCAGAGATGCCACCTCCTCCTGCGGCTCCTATGCCTCCACCGCCTGCAGAGATGCCTCCTCCTCCTGCGTCTCCTATGCCTCCACCGCCTGCAGAGATGCCACCTCCTCCTGCGGCTCCTATGCCTGCACCACCTGCAGAGATTTCTCCGCCTCCTGTGGAATTCCCACCTCCAGATTTGAATGCTCCAGTTCCTGATGTTACACAAGCAATTTCTGACCGGATTGATTTGAGTTCTTTCCGTGATTCGCAATCCAGTTCTCAGAATACAGATCAAATGTATGGGCATATTGATCGAATTGCATCTGGAAATGTGGGTACACTTTTAGATCGTTTCTCAAATCGTTTTGGTTCTGATTTAGATCGCGAAATCATTGTCCTTCGGAAGAAGGAGCAACAAGCAATGAGAGAGGTTAAGCCAACTGTCGAATTACTTTCAGCCCCTGGTCAAGATGAAGAAGAAGTATCCGAAGATTTTGTTGATGAAGAAGATGCTGAATTTTCATCATCCGAATTAAATGAATTAAAGACACGAATTGAAAATCAAATCCGTCCTTTGAAAAAGAGATTTGATGATGCGAAAAGCAAGAGAAAAACTGCTGAAGTTAGAAAATTACAACCTCAATTGAAGCAAATGGTTGAAGACAGAAAAATTGTAATCGCAGCATTGGAAGGAGATTTTGATTCAGATGAAATTGATGAATTATTTGACGAATATCCAGAGGATGTAGAAATAGAAACTCCAGTTGAAACAGAAGAAAATGAAACTATTTCTGAAGAAGACAATGAAGACTTTGTTGAATTTGTTGAGTTAGCTAATGAATTACTGGGATTAATGCCTTCTGATTTCCAGAAATCATTTTTGGCAGTAGAAAGTTTTGATTTCTATAAGAAAGTATATTCTAAACCAGCAGATACTAGTGAAGATGATAGATCAAGTTTTGTGGATTTAATTAACAATGAATTATCATCTCCTCCAGAAGAGGTTTTGGTGAGATTAAAGAAAGATATTGGTTTGGTTAGGCGAGTCAAAGAACGATATGGGTAGTGAATAATATGGGATTATTAGATAGGATTGATGAAGAAGAATCGATAGACGAAACTCCAGTTGAGAAACCCAAGGAAGAGAAGCCTAAGAAATCTCGTCGGAGATCTAAGAAAAAAGAAGAAACTGTAGTAGCTACTGCGGAAGAGGAGCCAAGGTCTCGTCGTAGAAGTCGAGAACCTAGAAAGCCTCGTGAGCGCGTAGATCGAAGTCTCACTGGGGATTTTGAGAAAGCTGGAACTGCAGCTTATTCATTTAGAAGATTGATTGATTTCATAGCCAATGTCGGTTGGTCTTTCCCATTAATTTTCATTATGGGAAGTGGTTCCAATTTTTCACCCACTTATTTCCTTCTTGGTGGATTATTGATAACAATATTGAACACAGTTGTTTTGCCTGTTCAATTTGGACGAACCTTGGGTAATTTTACTACTAGGACCTCATTTGTTCGCCATAATGGAAAGAATCCATTATTCCTTTTCCACTTCCTTAAGGCAATGTTTCTTCCGTTTGCTATGGCCGGATTATTCAGTATTCAACTTGGGTTGAATTATGAAAAAGGAGACAGTCCTGTAGGATTAATCATCTGTGTGTTATGTTTGTTAATTGTTATCGCAGACATAGTCATTGGACGTATTCGAAAGGTTGATCGCCAAGGTTTGTGGGAGACTGCATTCCTTGGTGTCTATCTTGTGAAGCATGTTTCATCAGGTGAATCATCTGGATGGTTGAAGCGTCTTGAATCATCTGGAGATTTCTTTGAGTCCAAAGGATGGGGTGTTGACAAAGAAGGCGAAGATTCAGATGAATCTTAATGGCGGTTTAGATGCTGCATGTTCGTTCTCCGATAGACCCTCCAGTAAGTAGGCCATTTTTGACCATATTTTTGTCTTTGATTCTGCTTTTTATTTTTGGAATCTTTTTGGTTAATGGCATAGGATTTTTCCGACTACCAATGTTGATAATTGGAATTTTTTTAATGAGTATATTGGTTGTTTCGTATCGGATTTTTGTGGGTTTTGTATATCCAAAAAGGAAGAATAGAAGACCGTCTAATGAATATACTAGAGTTGATTGGCATTCTAGTGAAAATCATTTAATTGTCAGATATGAGAAGTGGAATGATTCGTTAGCTCCGTTGATTATTGCCATTCATGGATGGCAATCTGATTCATCATCTTCAGAGTATAAAATCAGACCTTTTATCGATGCGGGCTATCATTCAGTAATGATTGATTTGCCTGGACATGGATTTTCAGATGGTATGAAGATTTGGACCGCAATCGAATCAGGACAACGAATTTTGTCGATGATTGAAAATCAATCTGCCAATTGGGATAAATCAAAGATACAATCAATTGTATTATTTGGGCATAGTATTGGAGGTTTTGTTGTTTTACGTCATGCAGATAGAATGAGCGAAATATTGCCTATGCCACTTTCAAGAATCTATTTGGAGTCACCTATGACTTCGTTTCCTCTTGTATACAAACAGAGGACAAAGGGTTGGAAATTTATCGCTGGTATATTGGCATTAATTGATCTTAGATGGGCATTCAATAGAGATGGACCCGGTTCAGAAATAATTTGGAAAGACTTTGAAGTTCCTGGATGGGGTGTTCCTTCAATTTCAACACGGATATTACAGGCAAAAGATGACGTTGCTCTCGGAGAACATCATTTGAATTTACTTCGTCCATATGCTCGAGACGATTGGGAAATAATAATTGATCCAAATCTGAAACATTTTGGAAGAGAAGAAAAAAGGGGAAATGCCTCAATACATTATGAATCTTGGTTGAAAAATTAGTATCACTCATCTTCATCGGCATTTGATTTATCTTTAGCAAATTGTCTCATATCTTCTCCAACAACTCCCTCTTCGATTCCTTCCATATCTTTCTCATCTACAATTTCGACACCTAGAATTGTTTCAATTACATCTTCCATAGTAACTATTCCTAATGTGCCTCCAAATTCATCATGAACTAATGCTAATTGTTCCTTTTTCAATAGGAAAATATCCAACAAGTCATCCAAATTAGTATGTTCTCTCACCTGAATTATCTCACGCATTAAGTCACTCATTAGTACATTATTTTCATTTGCAGCTGCCTTTCTGTAGATATCACTTCTGAGAACTAAGCCCTTAGGCGAATCTGTATCTCCATCGAAAACAGGCAGCCTTCCATGCACCATGATTGGATTTTTATCCATTGCAGCCTGTACAGTATCGTCGACGAGAACAAACGACATGACTGTTCGTGGCGTCATTATATCATTTGCATATTTGTCTCTAAGGCTCAAAAGATTTCGAATTGCTTCTTCTTCATCAGTTTCAATCACTCGTTCATCCTCAGCAACTTCGACCATCGCTGCGAGTTCATCTCGAGTCACAGCACTTTCCGATTTGGCAGGGAATAGGTTCCTCATCCATTCCATAGGTATTACAATAGGGAGTAAAATCAGAATCAGAACTCTCAAGGTGTAGGCAGAGAATACGCTGAGGTTCTTCCAATACAGGGCACCTAGAGTCTTGGGGATAATTTCGGACAGAACTAGTATCCCTAAGGTCAGTACAGATGATGCCACTGCCATTACCAAAGCTTCGGATTCAGTTCCCTCTACCATTGCTGCTACTTCTGCGCCAACGCCAAGAGCTCCAACAGTATGAGCAATCGTGTTCAATGTTAGAATCGCAGTTAGAGGTCGTTCAGGTTCATCTTTGAATCGAGCCCATAACTGGGCCACTCGGCTGCCTTTTTGTTCGAGTACTTTGACATGAGAAATAGAGGTGCTGAGTAGAACTGCCTCTAAAACACTACATAAGAAGGAAGCACCAAGAGCTAGCGTAGCATATAGGATAAGTAATGTGTAATCTCCTTCGCCGGCAACGGACGACTGGGCAACTAAAGTTTGGGCATCCACTTTGGAATCACTTCCGATAATAATCCTCATCCAAGTGCATGGATAGATGTGTCATGTGTATTCTTCTGGAGGGGGTATAGGTCTAAAGCATTGGTGAATAACAATGCATACTTAACGCCACATTGAATTGTCTGTTATGTCAGGATATGATATGGCCGGAGAGCATGTTCTAGTTTGTGTGGCATGGCCATATGCAAATGGACCCCTTCACCTTGGACACGTTGCTGGGTGTTATTTGCCTCCCGATATTACAACTCGTTTCGAACGTTCTCGCGGAAATAGGGTACTAATGGTATCTGGTTCTGATGAGCACGGAACTCCAATTACAGTAACTGCAGAAATTGAAGGAGTTTCTCCGCAAGAAATTGTAGATAAATTTCATGATGTAAACAACAAGGCGTTAATCGATTTAGGCTGTGTTTGGGAACCGAATATTGATCCTAGAGGTGTTGAATATGGTGGTGCATTGTTTAATCGGACATCTGATTTATCGCACATCACCCGTGTTCAAGAGAACGTGAAATTGTTGCATTCAGCGGGTCTTTTTGAGCAGAGAACAATGGAACAATATTACGAAGTTAGAGATGATGGAACAGGGAGGTTTTTACCTGATCGTTATGTTGAAGGAAATTGCCCTTCGTGTGACTCAGAAGGAGCTCGTGGAGATCAATGTGATTCATGTGGTACGACATATGAAGCGGCCGAATTGATTAATCCGAAATCTAAGATGAATCCAGATGCAAAGATCGAAATCAGGCCTACTGAACATTTGTTTTATCGTTTGGATTTGTTTCAATCTTTATTGGAAAATCATGCTGAAGATAGATGGCCTGTATGGAAGAACAACGTCAGGGCGATGACAAAACAATGGTTAGACATGGGCCTCCGTCCTCGTGCTGTAACTCGAGATCTTGAATGGGGAGTACCATTGCCATTTGAAGATGAAGAATTTGAAGGTAAGTGCGTTTATGTTTGGTTTGAAGCAGTACAAGGTTACCTTACGTGTGCTCAGATTTGGTCTGAGAGGATAGGCACCTCACATCCCGATGGTACTGATTCTTGGAGGAATTGGTGGTGTGTTGATGAAGAAGGAAATTCCCCTCGTCATCTTTACTTCTTAGGTAAGGACAATATTCCATTTCACACTGTAATCTGGCCGGCATTGATTATGGGGTTGAACATGGCTATGAATGGATTAGATAAGCCTCGATTACCTGAAGCAAGAGATTTACATCTTGAGGATAATGTTCCTGCTATGGAGTACCTAATGCTCGCGGGTGGTCAATTTAGTAAATCGAGAAAGCATGCAATTTGGTTACCGTCCTTCCTTGAGAAATTTGATCCTGACACTCTTCGATATGTATTGACAATTAACATGCCTGAGGCTCATGATACAGATTTCAATTGGTCAGACTTTGTTGAAAAAGTCAATACTGAATTAATTGCAGCATACGGTAATTTTGTTCATAGGATTATGACACTTGCTGCACGTCTTCCTTCTGAAAATGGAATTTCTCCATTAGAACCATTCGATAATGTCTCATTGAATTCTGAACATAAAGTAAAGTTGGAAGAATTGCATGCATCAATTACTGATTCTCTTGAACGTCATCGATACAAGGAGGCCCTACGAACAACTATGTCAGCTGCGCAATATGGTAATCAGATGATTCAAGCAGCTGCTCAATGGGCTCACCTTTCTACAGATGGCGATGCCCAAGAGAGAAATGCATCTCTCTCTACACTAGCATTTGGATGGCGCATAGTCCGTTTCCTTTCGATTGTTACTCAACCATTTATTCCATTTAGTGCACAGAAACTTTGGTCAATGATCGGACAATCTGGAAATGTTACAGAAGCGAAATGGGATTCAGCCATTGATTGGTCCGTTGAAATGACATGGACTGGTGAAGAAGCTCGTCCATTATTCCAACGATTGGACTTGGAAGAGATATTGGCGAGAGAAGGTATTGTTGCGGAAGAACATGTAGAGGTAGAAGGCCCCTCAACCCATAGCGTCAAGGGCAGTAGTCGCCCCAAGAAGGATGGTGGTCCCGTGAGTGATGAGCCTGAAGGAGTTGCATTCATTGAATTTGATCAGTTTATGGCTGTTGATATTAAGATTGGAAAAATTGTTAGTGTAAATGATCACCCTGATGCGGATCGCCTTTATGTCGTTAAAATCGATGATGGCAGTGAATCAGGAAGAACTGTTTGTGCAGGATTAAAGGATTACTACTCTCCAGAAGATATGACTGGCCTTCACGTGGCATTTGTTGCCAATCTTAAACCTCGTAAACTCAGAGGGGTGATGTCAGAAGGAATGATGTTAGCAGCAGATGATGGAGACGGAGGAGTTTGTTTACTAACTGTTGATTCTAGAATAAATCCTGGTTCAGATGTACGCTGAATCATTATGGTTGATCAAAAAATGACCATTGAGTCTCGATAACCTCAGAATTTGTTGAGCATGCTAAATATGCTGCTATAGGTTCGGCATTTAGTTCAAGAAATTCTTTCCCAAATCTGAATGGTTGAAGCATTAGTTCAGCTTGTTCCCTTCTACCCATTATTGCCGCGCATAAAGCCATTGCTTCTGCAGTTGATAGTCTTCCCGGTTTACCCCAAGATACTGGATTAGCAGGTAGAACCAATGGAAGTGTACGTGGTTCTAATTTTGTATTTTTTAGAATTGCATCCATGGAGGGCTTCAATTGTTTCCAACTACAATCTAAACCTACAATTGCAGCACCTCGATTAATGAGATTAATATCTTCGGGTCCCAAAACAATTCCAGCAGAGGGGTCTAGTAAAAATCCTCTACGAGGGGCGCCTCTAACGTGATTGTGAACAGTAACTGTGCCTGCACGTTCCATTGCTCTTGCAGTACATTTCTTTGGATCGTCTTGATCAAGATGAATAATATGCATTGGAATATCTGACATAGAATCATTCCTTACGGAGTGCATCTTGAATATAGTCGCCTAATGTCATTGGTCTGCTAGTTCCTGTTCCAACTTGTTGTTGTTCGTCAGGTGTTCGCTCAATCATCAATTCAATATCCAAGTAACGTTCTAATTTTTTAATTACAGAATCACCTGGATGTTGACCTTTTTCTACTCTTTGGATTACATTCAATCGTTCGGATATTTCACGTGCTAATTCTCGTTGCTCAATTCCTTTTTTTCTTCTAGCATCGATGACACGTGCGCCAAAATCAGGGGCCAATTCTTTTTCCTCACGGACCATAATATCCTTTCCAGTTCGCCCCATTCCACCATATCCTCCAAACCCTCGAACATTTCCAGGATTGGAAGATTGTGAAATCCCTGTCAAATTGGGTTTAAGTCCAGTTGCTTTCATGCATCTGTCACATGCTAAAACATCACGACCATTTGATGAAGCACGTTTCGTAGAAACATTGCTAGAACCACAGATTTCGCAACTACCCATTATCTCAGCCTTCCGAGTCTGCGACCTAATTTTAACAATGTCACAAAGTAATCATTAGAGTTTGATGATTTGAAGGACTTAATAATCGAACCAGCACAGGGCAGAATATGGGAGAGAGTGGGGCAGAACGTCCACCGGAAGACGAGGGCGAAGCAATTCCCCGAACAGACCGTATCGATCTCAAAGATGTTGATAATCAAGTTCGCGATCTTCGTGATTTTGCCCAAGGCTTGTTGACAGAAAAAATATATCTTGAAAATGAGATAGGTCAACTGAAAAAGAGATCTTCCAGATTAGAAGAGGAATTACGTCATCTTCGTAGTCCACCCTTCATAATTGGAAATGTGCAAGATGTATTGGATGATGATAGGGCGATTGTGCGTTCTTCTAATGGAACTGTTTTCCTAGTATCTCGAAATCGGCGACTTCCTGAAGCTGAATTACGTCCGGGTACTCGTGTTGCATTAAATCAAGACAGTTTGTCAATTATTGATGTCCTTAATGATGCGCATGATCCATTGGTTGCAGCCGCAGAAATCATTGATTCACCGAGGGTTGATTACGATGATATGGGTGGTCTTGATGAACAGATTGAGCGGCTCAAAGAAGCCATAGAATTACCTTTATTGCAACCAGAAGCCTTTGTCGAATTTGGAATTACACCACCTAAAGGAGTATTGTTATGCGGCCCACCAGGTACTGGAAAGACAATGTTGGCAAAGGCTGTAGCCACTCAAACACAAGCTACATTCCTTGGAATGGTTGGAAGTGAACTTGCTCAGAAATATATTGGAGAAGGTGGAAGACTTGTCCGAGAACTCTTTGATTTGGCTAGACAACGATCCCCAGCAATCATTTTTATTGACGAAATCGATGCAATTGGTGCTAAGAGACTAGATGCTGCTACTAGTGGAGATCGAGAAGTTCAGCGTACATTGATGCAATTATTGGCAGAAATGGATGGATTCTCTGAGGTTCCAGATGTGAAGATAATTGCAGCTACAAACCGTCCGGAGCTTCTTGATGAAGCATTATTGAGACCAGGACGTTTTGATAGAATCATTGAGATTCCACTACCTGATGAAGATGGAAGAAAGGCAATTTTGAATTTACATCTTGGCAATATGCCATTAGAACGTGGAGTTAAGATAAAATCGTTAATTGACTCAACGGAAGGATTCAGTGGAGCGGAGATAAAGGCACTAAGTTTGGAAGCAGGAATTCGTGCAATTAAAGATGGACGAAAGAAAGTTAGTACAGATGATTTATCTAATGCTGTAGAAATCGTAAAGAAAAATCGAAATAAATCTTTAGATTCAGACCAGATTCATTATGGTTAACGGTCTCATTCATGAGCCGTTCGTAGATTCGATAAACATGGTTGGACCGTTGGTTGAGTGTGTTCCAAATTTTTCAGAAGGTAAAGATGAATCAATTATCAAAGCGATTACAGATGCAATGGTATCGATTGACGGAGTAACTTTGTTAGATGTTGACATGGGTGCTGATTTCAATAGAACAGTAGTAACAATTGTCGGGCCGCCCTTTTCTGTTCTAGATGCAGCAATAGCAGGTACAGAAGTTGCACTTGAATTAATTGATATGAGCAATCATACTGGAGAACATGCTAGAATGGGCGCTGTGGATGTAGTGCCATTTATTCCGATTTCTGATGTGACAATGGATGAATGTGTGGCACTTTCAATACAATATGCTGAAGAGATAACTTCTAGATTTGATTTGCCGATTTACCTATATGCGCAAGCGGCGAGAAAATCTGATCGTATTCGATTACCTGATATACGTCGTGGAGAATATGAAGGTTTTATTGAAAAAATAAATGATGATAATTGGATTCCTGATTTTGGACCTTCAATCTTCAATCCTAAATGGGGAGTAACTGCAACTGGGGCTAGAAATATCTTAATCGCATATAATGTAAATTTGAATACTGATGACAAATCTTCTGCAAATCTAATTGCAGGTAAAATTCGTTCTAGTGGAGTATTGAAAAAAGATGAAGATGGAAACAAAATATTGGATAAAGACGGAAATGCACTTAGAATTCCGGGAAAATTTGAATCTCTTCAAGCAGCTGGATGGATGTATAATGAACATACTGCTCAGGTTTCAATGAACTTGCTAGATTATAAAAAAACTGGATTACATGCTGTTACTGAAGTGATTAGAGGTGAAGCAAATCAAATGGGTTTGGAAACTACCGCGGGGGAATTAGTGGGCTTATTGCCATTGAATGCAATTCTTGATGCAGGGCGTTTGTATCATGAAGGCGAAGATGCAGAAATTCAAGTATTAGTTCAGTCTGCAATTTCTGGTCTTAAATTAGATGTGTTGGAACCATTTGACCCTAAACAACGAATTATTGAATGGGCGGCAGGTGATAATTGATGACAAATTTTGGAGATATGTCAATTAACGAATTTTCTTCGGCTCTTTCATCGGATAAACCAACTCCGGGGGGAGGATCAGCATCAGCAGTTGCTCTTTCTCAAGCAGGTGCATTAGCATCTATGGTTGCAAATTTGACCATCGGAAGAGAAAGATATCAATCAGGGTGGGAAGCCGCTGAATCTGCCTTAGAAATCGGAACGAAAGCAATGAAAAATGGTCATTTATTGGCAGATCAAGATGCAGCAGGTTACGATGCAGTGATGGTTGCTTTTCGAATGCCAAAAGATACGGAAGAGGAACGTAAGGTTCGAAAATTAGCTATCAAAAATGCCTCAATCAATGCAGCGAACCCTCCAATGAAAATTGCTGAACTATCATTGGAATTATTGCGCACACTTCCTTCTTTGGCAACATTTGGAAATTCCAATGCGATTACGGATGTTGGAGTTTCAGCATTGCTTTCTAGTGCTGCATGTAAGGGTGGTTTGTTTAACGCAGAAATAAACATAGTTGGAATGGAAAATCAAATTGTTAATGATTTACGTAAAGAAATATCTTCGATGAGGGAGGAATGTAGTAAAATTGCTAGAGAAGTGATGCATTTAGTTCACGAATCATTATCTGGCTAAGAAATTCCATATCTAAGTCCTACAACCGGTGTGCATGGTTGTGGACCTATCCTCGCTATCGGTCGGGATCCCTAGTGAACTTCCACCTCCTACAAAATTAGACCAGAGTGTGGACCACGCTCCTTCTAGGAGACATATTTTGGATGAAGAAGGTGAACGTTTAGCGGTCAGAAATGCCCTTAGATATTTTCCTGAATCATGGCATTATGAATTAGCTCAAGAATTCTTGAATGAATTACGGGAATTTGGTAGAATATACATGCATCGATTTAGGCCAACTGAATTTCCAATGAAAGCATATCCAATTGATTGGTATCCTGCTAAATCTAAGCATGCTGCTGCAATAATGTTAATGATCCAAAATAATCTAGATCCGGCAGTAGCACAATTTCCTCATGAATTAATCACATATGGTGGGAATGGTGCAGTTTTCCAAAATTGGGCTCAATATCGTATAGTAATGAAACATCTGAGTGAAATGAATGATGAACAAACTCTTGTGATGTATTCTGGGCACCCACTTGGATTATTCCCCAGTACCAATAATTCACCTCGTGTGGTTGTGACAAATGGAATGGTTATTCCAAATTATAGTTCAAAGGACGATTATGACAGAATGAATGCTTTAGGTGTTACTCAATATGGCCAAATGACTGCTGGTTCTTACATGTATATTGGTCCTCAAGGAATTGTACATGGAACAACAATTACAGTAATGAATGCTGCAAGATTATATCTTGATTTACCTGCGGATTCAGATCTTTCTGGCATGAGATTTGTAACTAGTGGATTAGGAGGTATGTCAGGAGCACAGGCCAAGGCAGCTGTTATTGCAGGTGCTGCATGTATTGTTGCTGAATCAAATCCAATAGCTGCAGAGAAACGTTGTTCTCAAGGATGGGTGGATGTGCTCCATTATGATATAGATCAAGCTATTGACGAGATGGTTGTCGCCAGTGATTCTAAGCAAGCAATATCTATTGGATATGTTGGAAATATTGTAGATTTGTGGGAACGTCTTGTAGATAGAGAAGTCGAAGTTCATCTTGGTTCTGATCAAACATCATTACATAATCCGTTTCAAGGAGGGTATTTTCCTGCAGGATTGACATTCGAAGAGTCCACAGAAATGTTGAGTTCAAACCCAAAAAAATTCCGTGAGGAAGTAGAATCATCATTGCGTCGTCATGTGACAGCAGTCAATACAATGTGTGCAAATGGAATGTTCTTCTGGGATTACGGAAATGCATTCCTGTTGGAGGCAGGAAGAGCAGGCGCAGATGTATTTTCTTCTGATGGTATTTCATTCAGATATCCTTCATATGTAGAGGACATAATGGGTCCACTTTGTTTTGATCTTGGATTTGGACCATTCAGATGGGTTGTTACCTCTGGTTTAGAAGAGGATTTGAGAGAGACAGATAGTATAGCAGCCGAGGTATTATCTTCTATGCTTGATGAATCGGATTCTCTTACTATGCAACAAATTGCAGATAATTTACACTGGATCAATAAAGCAGATGATCATGGATTAGTAGTAGGTAGTAAGGCTAGAATTTTGTATGCAGATGATGAAGGTAGGAGACGTATTGCGAAAGCATTTAACGAAGCAATTAGGTTAGGACGTATTTCTGCTCCAGTAGTATTGGGAAGGGATCATCATGATGTTTCTGGAACTGATTCACCATATAGAGAAACAGCAAATATTCGAGACGGGTCTCAATTTACTGCTGATATGTCTGTTCACAATTTTGTTGGAGATGCTATGCGAGGAGCCACATGGGTTAGTTTACACAATGGTGGAGGCGTAGGCTGGGGTGAAGTCATCAATGGAGGTTTTGGACTGGTATTAGATGGAAGTGATGCTGCTGCACATAGACTTGACCAAATGTTGCATTGGGATGTAAATAACGGGATAGCTAGAAGGGCGTGGGCACGTAATTCTCCTGCCCAAGATGCAATCACTCGTGCCATGGAAAATAATCCTCAATTACGAGTAAATTTACCGAGTCATGTGGCCGATGAACTCATTGATGAGATATTCGAGGGAATGTCATGATTCACCTCGACGGGTCGAGTTTGACATCGCAAGATGTGATTTCGATTATAAATGGAAATTCTCAGATTGAATTGTCTGAAAATGCGCGTTCTAAGGTTGAGAAAGCAAGAGAAGCCGTCGATGAAATCGTGACATCAGGTCGACCTGCGTATGGAATAAATACTGGATTTGGTGATTTAGTTAGTGTCGCTATTTCTTCAGAAGATCTTACTAATCTTCAAGAAAATTTAGTCCGTAGTCATGCATGTGGAATGGGGGAATCAATGGACCCCGCTCATGTGTTAGGAATGATGACAATTCGGGTAAATTCGTTGTTGGTTGGCAATAGCGGAATTCGTTGGTCAACGATTCAGACACTTGTATCAATGATTCAAGCAAGAATCGCTCCAGTGGTTCCTAGAATTGGGTCTTTAGGAGCTTCAGGTGATTTAGCACCTCTATCTCATATGTCATTAGGGCTAATGGGAGAAGGAATGGTGGATGTAAATAATGGAAATACTTGGGTTAGAATGGATGCGAGTAAAGCACTTTCAGATGCCGGAATTGAGCCTATCAAATTAGCTGCTAAGGAAGGTTTGTCTCTCATAAACGGAACTTCACAGATGTGTGTATGGTTATGTATTGCATACGAGAAAATTAGTTCACTTATTTCCGCCAGTGAAGTCGCTCTCGCTTTATCCATTGAAGCCGTCCATGCATCTGTTTCTCCATTTGATGAACGCATTCATTCTGTTAGGCCTCATAAAGGACAATTGCAAACAGCGTCTAGAATTCGATACCTACTTTCTGAAAGTTCTAACATGGAGTCACACGCTGATTGTGAAAAGGTTCAGGATGCTTATTCCTTCAGATGTTCTCCACAAGTAATTGGTGCGGTAAGAGATGTATTGGATAATGTAAATGATACATTGTCCATTGAGTTAAACAGTGTTACTGATAATCCACTAATTTTTGTTTCAGATGAGTCAGTAGATGTTGTTTCAGGAGGTAACTTCCATGGTGAAATTTTAGGGATGCGTGCGGATTCAGCTCATCTTGCAATTCATGAGTTGGCGTCTATTTCAGAAAGAAGAATTGCAAAATTGTTGGATCCATCAACCACTGGATTACCAGCATTTCTTGCTGAAGATCCAGGTTTAAACAGTGGACTAATGATTTTACAATATTCTGCTGCTGCAGCAATCTCAGAAATCCGTGCAACCTTGGGGCCTGCAACAGCAACTAATATTGTTGTTTCAGGTCAGCAGGAAGATCATGTTAGTATGGGGGCTACAGCATCTTGGCTACTTGTTCAATCAATTTCAAATGCTGCATCAGTAATTGCAGCTGAGATGATTTCTGCATCTATTGCATTAGATCTTCGAACCACAGATATTGGACCAAATCTTCAACCATACCTGAATAAAATTCGTTCTTTTGCTCCTGTTGAACATGGTGATGTAAGAAGAGATATTGAGGTTCGAAATTTAATCGAATCTATTTGCGATGGTTCATACAATTAATCGGTATTTTCCATTTCATCCAATGTATTTCTGACGTTTTCTAATTCAGTTAATTGAAAACATCTAAATCTCATTTTGATTCTTTGAGGACTTGAGATTAAATTTCCAGTACGTTCTATTCGGGAGAGGCATTCTGTTGCCAAACGAATATTTGATTCAATAATATGGTATACTTCTCTTGATAGTTCGACATTCACTCCTATCGCGTCACGTAATGGTGAAACATCAAATCCAAATTCTTCCGATTGTGAACATCTTCTTTCAAGCGCAATCAGGTCCATTCCATTACGCGGCAATTTTGACAGCATTGGTGGGACATCTTGATCAATTTCCTGTGAATAAATTCCAATCTCAGAAATTATTTCAGTTGAATTTTCTTCAGTATTTTGCATTGCTTCTTGTCTTCCGATAGTAGGTGCTTCACGTCTGAGTCGAGCCCATTGTTCTTCATCCATTGTTCCTGGTGCGCCAACAATTAGAATGGTCCATTCTGAATTTTGAGAGATATCAACAATACTGCGTACAAATTTCAAAACCGCATCAAATCCGTTTACTCTAACGAGTAATTCAATTCCTTCTAACCACAAAATCCCACTTTCATTCGAAATGGTGCGATCAACGGTAGAGTACAATTTTTCAAGCGTTGGTCTAATTGCATTGTCTAGAGGACGATCAGTGACCCAAAAAATTCGATGTGGTTCCAATGAGCAAAGGTCTGAAATTTGTTTAGGATTAGTTCGTGTTAGTGCATGAATTATCATCATCCTACCATGGGACTTGTGTAGATCTTCTAAGTCTGTAATTGGGTTGACAGTAGGCCAAAGATGTACCATTCCCGGTTGCATAGACTCAACTGCCATCCAATTGTACTGGATGTGTTGGGTTCATCATCCCTATGGTTCCAATGTATCTCAAAATGCCCCTTCATGGCATGAACCGTTATATCGAGAACAGCACTCCAGCAGTTACGGTTAACCAACCGCGGGTGCAGAAAATGAGTGACGATGAACAAGAGATGGCTACATGTGGCGCTTGCCAGACCGAAGTCCCTGCAGACTCAACTGCTTGCCCGTCTTGCGGTGTTTCTTTCTCCGGTATGGTTGAGGATAATCTCGGAGAATGCGGAGCCTGTGCCGCTCTCGTGCCTTTGGATTCCAAGACTTGCTCACAATGTGGTGTATTATTTGTGCATGATGACGTTGTTCAAGTTCTATCTGATTGGATGAACGATACAGGGCTTGATGTTCCTACATTATTTGGTCGATTAGATACGGATAATAGTGGTAGTATTGATACAGAAGAATTGAGAGAGGGGTTAATTTCACTTCGAATTGCTGCCCTTCCTCCTGTTGAGGTTGAAAGATTGATTGCAGAGATAGATCAAGATCAAAATGGTTCTATTGAGATTGCTGAGTTGCAAAGTATTCTTGGTCAAGGAACAATGTCATTTTCAGAAAACGTTCTAGATAGTGTAATGAAAAAGGCAGGAATACATGATAGAGAAACCTTCGTAGCATTTGCAACTTCATATGATGATAATGAAAATAAATATCTAGATCGTGCTGAATTAAAGAAAGCAGCTGAAGCGTTCGTGGAAAGAGAAGAAGTCGAAGTAGAACCAATGGAACATGATGTTTCAGAGGAAGAAGAAGCCGAGGAAGAAGAAGTCGAGGAAGAAGAAGTCGAGGAAGAAGAAGCCGAGGAAGAAGAAGCCGAGGAAGAAGAAGCCGAGGAAGAAGAAGCCGAGGAAGAAGAAGCCGAGGAAGAAGA
>PAOZ01000051.1 GCA_002708695.1 Methanobacteriota archaeon
CCTCCGATTTCATTTCCGAGAACTTTAGCAGTCAACGTTTCTGCATTAGCAAGTTCATCTCCAAATTCGGAATGGAATCTCACAGGGAAGTATACTTGATTTCCATCTACATTAGGTTCCATCATTTCGATATCAAGTAGTGGTGCATCAAGATACAATCCACTTGCTGATTCGGGCCCCCCCCACATGATGATGGCCTTGGAGTCGTCATCGGGATTAGACCAAATAATTCCTCCATTCATGAATGTAGTAACTCTAATTGTATCTCCTCTTGAAACCATCATTTCATCCATAGAGACCTCGATGACGAAGGTACCTTCTCGACCAGGTGCGAACGGGATTCCTGTATTACCGCCTTGGGATCCTGTAAATTTTTCATTTCCGATTTCGATTTCTGTAGTGAAATTACCCCCTCCTGTAGAGCCCCCCTCTACTCTGAAATCGATTCTAAATTCCCAAGTTCCAGAGGGTATGACCCCTGAGGCTCCGATACTTGATTCGAACTGTGCAATTCTCTGTTTGTCGACACCTGCATTTTCAATTTCAAGTTCATACAATTGATTCTTTGAAGATTCTGAAGGTGACATTGAACCTGTTTTCGAACTGTCTGCCTCTCCAAGAAAGAACATCACATGTTGTACAGGGCCTTGATGTACAGTAGCTTGTTCTGCTGAAATATTTTGTACTGGAAACAAGGAAATTAGTAAAACGAATAGAATCGTGAGTACCAGACTTCCACGTTTCATGTCCCTCCCACCACTCAATAGCCCTTGAATCCCACGCTAAATTATTCGTGAAGGAATACTAATTTGATTTCTGAATTTTCACTAATTTCAGTTATCCTAGCAAAACCCATTCTTTCCAATTGAAAAATATCTCCAACTTGATATTTCCCCGTCTCAATTAGTCCTTTATTTTCAACTATTTCATCACCATTAGATGTGCTTAAAATCGCAGGCATAGTGTGATTTTCAAGTAACCAATGAACAATTGGTCTACGATCCGTTCGTTCGAATTCATCTGCAGAAATTTTAGTACTTTTAACGGTAGCATTTGCAAATTCTTTCAGCCTTATTTCTTCATCGATGTCATCTTTTTCTAAGACAATGATGTCACCATTTTTCGGAGATGGCCAATTTCTGTAGCCCATTTCACTGTCATCAGGATGTTTAGGTAATTTTAGAATTTCAGAGTTCCATTCTTTTTTCAAATCTAGAGTCAATGAAGCATTATTTTGACCGATGAATGAAACTCTAGGAGTTATCTTATCAATCACCTTTGAATTATGTGACTCAATAGTTGTCATTGAGACTGAGATGTCCTTTTGATTTAGCCCCAGTTCAATCCAAAATGCTCGTAATGCTTTAGGTGAAAATCCACGCCTTCTGAGAGCCGCTATAGTGGGTAAACGTTGGTCATCCCATCCGGAATATTTACCTTCTGAAATATCGGCCTTCATGCCACTGGTTGAAAAACCTCCAAATTCGTGAACTTTGACTCTCCCCCAATACATTGTTTCTGGATATTTCCAACCTCTTAAATCGTAAAGTATAGTTTGCTTTCTAGTCGAATCCATCAAATCTTTGCCTCGAATAATATGAGTTACTCCTTGCAGATAATCTTCTATTGCAGATTGATAATCTAATAATGGCCAAACGCGATATGTTGTGCCAACTCTTGGATGTTCTGTGGTTTGTATTCGAAGAGCAGGCCAGTCACGGAGTGCAGGATTAGGTAAATCAAGATCAGTTTTTATTCGAACTACAGCCGCCCCCTCTTCCCAATTGCTTTGCAGGTCATTCATTTTCATCCATCTCTGATGATTTTCTGATGTGTCCAGATTTCTGCAAGGACAAGCCTGTTTTGAATCTCTTAGAATTTTGAATTTTTCAGCAGAGCATGTACAAACGTATGCATTTTGATTTAGAATATCTTCTTCAGCATGTTGAAGATAAATTGGCATTCTATCTGAAGCGAACACAATTCTATCAGGAGTTTTTCCTGTTAGCCATTCATATTCATCTTGGATTTGTTTGTATGCCCATATTTCAGGAGGTTTACGTTTTGTATCTGTATCATCAAATCTAAGAATCACTTCTCCGTCATACATTTTTGCATATTCGCTATTGATGATTACGCCTCTGCTATGTCCTAACGTCATAGGACCGTTTGGATTTGGAGCAAATCGCAAAACTACTTTTTTTGTATTTTCCAATGGTTTGAGTCCTTCTCTTCGTTCTTTGATACGTTTTTCTAATGCTTCTGGTGCCTCTTCTGAAAGTAATTCTCTGATGTGATGTAATCCTTTTTGTTTTGCGAGATTATTTGCTTCTTCTACTGCTGGATTGATTCTAGAAACCAAATCTCTAGCATGTGGCTTAAGTTCTGGATGTGCTCCAAAAATCCGTCCTAAAACCGATTTCATCTCTCCTTCTCCTTCATATTCCAACGCATTTTGAAGAGAAAAGGTCCTGATTGCTTTAACAATTTCAGGCTGATCAACAGGATTTGGCATGATATTCAGGCGATGCTGGAAGGCGCTCACTCTTACAATTGCCGATTACCAGGAGTCTAAAGAGGACTGTCCGGTCTGTTTTGCCGAATTTCGAGGACGTAGTGGGACTATTCCCTTGCCTGCCTCTTTCCATGCTCTTTCTACAGTCTTCCATGACCATCTAAGGTAGATACTAGGAGAATCTCCTGAAATTAATTTTGAAAGTATTTTTTTTGTTTTTGGATCCGAGGGATATCCTGACCCTATCTGAAAACCACATTCTTCTGAAATTTGTTTTATTGCTAAATCTCTGTATACTTTTGCAAGAATCGAGGCTGCCCCGACAATAAGGTGCTTTAAGTCCGCTTTGTGTTCAGAAATTAATTCAGAATCATTTGAGAATGATTTGAGTTTAGATACGACATTACGTCCAAATCGTGCTTCATTTACATCACATGCATCCAATATCAGTTTAGTTACTAATTTCGACCCTATTTTTTCTATAGCTTCAACAAATAATTTAACTTCTATAGAATTGAGATTTTCATGTTCCATCGCTCTATCTATTTGTTCTGCAGTGAATTCAATAATGGAATATTTCCAATTATTTTTTCTAAGAATCTTGTTTCTAATTTCCATTCTTTTAGCTGGGGAAAGTGCCTTTGAATCATTGACTCCCCATTCCTCAAGCATGTAAATTTCTGACTCAGGAATTGCTAATGATGCTACAACAAGAGGGCCAATTACTGGCCCTCTCCCCGCCTCATCCACTCCAACAATCATGGTATTTTTCACAGGTCCAGGTCAAAATCGGTATCGGTAGTTTTTTCAGTTTTTGTTGATTTTCCTATTGATTGAGAGGGATCGATATCGGCTGAACTAACTTTTGTTTTCTTTGTTGATTGATTTGATGGCATCAATTTCTCCCCTAGAGTTTCTTTTGTGTTTTCTTCAATTAATCCTAAAGCCATTAAATCCGCATCTTTTAGATTTTCTTCTTTTGTATGGTAGTCTAGAAGATCGGTAGCAGCATTCACATTTTCAGTTTTGATATTTATTGGTTGTTTTTCAGGGCCACTTTCAAATTTCTTTGTCCAATCTTCGACCCTTTCTTCTGGTTTTACAACTGTTTTTGTTTGATACTTTTTGATGTCTTCTTCTCTTTTTATCAATGCTCGATATAGCATCAATGATCCTACTGAAACAACAAAAATAGTTAGAATTAGACCATTTGTAGCGGAAAGAAATGAGATTCCATCTGACAATAATTCCGAAAATATACTTGGTTCAATTTCTTCTTCCAATCTATAATATTCCCCTAAGTATTCAATGTCTTCAGAAACTGAAAAATTAATACTTGGATCAAGAATGCTATGTGTGATTACTTCAAGTCTTGCACTACCATTCATTTCTAATCCCATCGGAGTTGTTGCAAATGCAGAGAATGAAATATTTTGATTTGGTTCGACATCTCTTAACTCAAAGAATCTGATATTTCCTGTAGAATCATATATTGAATTAGGCGGAGGGATTAGTCCAAAATTTGATGAAACATTCATATCAATTGATACCATTATTCCATCTAGATCATTTCCTGTATTTTCAAACGTTAATGAAATTGTACAGTTGTTTTCTTCTAACATTGTTTCTTTTCTTTGAAGTTCCCAACTGATAATTGAATCCACAGCGAGGGGGTATTTTTCAATTTCAATTAGATTTCCTTCTATGAATGCCCCTATTGTAATTTCTCCATTTGTTCTAGCCATTGTTCCATTAATAATTTCAATTTCAACGTCGATATTGTTTACGTTTTGTCCTTTGGCAAGAGAAATTGTAGATGTACTCAATTTTACATTTGACCAAATAGGATTTGATAGAACTTGTAATTCAATCTCATCATTGTAATTCCCAGTATTTGTTACAGATAGATTTTCGATGCATGAATGTGAATCAATCGAGTTTGATGGTCGAATACTTTCACATATGTTTTCTTCATCAAAATTAATGTCAACTCCTCTGATTCTATTGATAATTGCCGATTGGTTTACTGTAATAATTTCTAATGGTTCAAATTCATTAAATGCACTAATACGGATATTAATTTCTCCAGATTCGTCATAAGGTGCTGCATATTCAATTAGAACCACTCCTGAACCATTGGCAGGTAAATTTTCAATCTTATAGAGGTCAAAGGTGCCAACAGACCATCCCTCATAGGTCAATGATTGGTCAGGAATTGTTCCTTCTACAGGAAGCCCTGAATCTAACATCGGTTGGACTTTAATTACCAAATTTGCATTGTGATTCCCGATATTTCTCAATGTGACTGGCAACAGCATCTTTTCACCTGGTTCGATAGATGCAAAATTTTGGAAAGAATCAATTGTAATCCCTGAAACTGCAGTTACTTCGATTGTAAAATTCCAAAATGATTCTAATCCGTCATTTTGGCTTATTGCTTTCACAGAAATAAAATGTTTACTTCCAGCTAGTGGGGCTCCATTTTCTACAAATGGAACATCGACTCTGAATTGAATCCAAACTAATTCATTTGAAGAAATTGGGATATCTTCGCCGATAGAGGGGACTGAATTTCTCGGCCAAACAACATTCCATCCTGAAGATGAAATTATGCTTACGTTAGCAGTATCAGGAATTAGCGCATGATTTGTTATATTCACTAGGATATTTGTTCCGACTCCTGGCTCAATAATGAAATTTGAACCCGAACTACTCCCAAATGAAAGTGCACTTGTACTTTCAGAGGAATTATTTGAAATTTGATTTTCTAGGGGCTCAATAGTAACCAATAAACTAGTCGAGAATAAAATGATAATTATGCAGGCGACGAGGCGTGAAGTCGCACCGAGCATGATGTCTCCCTAATACCTAGAGGTTTAACTCGTTGTATTGTCCGTTCATCATAATAATGGATCTGGAATGGCTTCTGCCAATGCACTAAGGTCAAAATCTCCTGCGTGAATCGGGACTTTCAAGCCATAAATTTCGCTAACTCTAGGGTCAATTTCACCAAATGTACCTAATTCAATTTCTCCAATCAATATCTTCGCACCTCTCCCAGGAATCCACGGTCCTTCATTGTCATCTAATGATTTGAATGAAATATCTTCTCTAGCGCCTAAATCTCGTGTAAGGGCTTGAGCAATCCCCTTTGCTGCTGTAAATCCTGCATTTGTTTCAGCACAAGCCCATGCAACTCTCCATGAATTTTGATGATTACGAACAACTTCTCCACATTCCTGAATTCGTTGTGGTAACTCATGATGTCTATTCTCTGCTAGAATTTCCATCAAAGATGGCAAGATGTTTTGGCGGAGTATAGTATGTTCAATAGTTATGGGATTTGCAATACGAGTAACTTCGCCTTCAGGCTCCCATCTCATGTTAGTAAATTGTGCTTCGTCATTAGATAGTGTAAGGCTCTGAACTTGTTGAATACCTTGAGATGAAAGGCTTTCATTGATTCTACGAATCAGATTGGCACGTGCAAGAGGGACTCCTTCTAGGGCAAGTGATGAATGTGCTTCACCCAGCGACTCATATCCTATTCCTGTTGCTATTTCTTACACTAAATCGATGGGGTGTAGAATGTCGAATCGCCACCTAGGCATTTCAATGACGTGTATCTTTTCTCCAACGGATGCATCTCCCCATCTATTGGATTTTCTTGGACCTTCAGTAGCAGTTCTTGTTTCAATCAACTTGCCACCCATTCTTTCTAGTGCTGAACTAATTATTTCAGAGTTTATTTTTCCACCTAAAATCCGTTCTAACAGTCTTTCAGGCAGGATATGGGTGCGTGCCTTTCCATTTGGAGACACTATTTGTTCACCATTGGCAGTATTGAGATTCATACTTTCTACAATACCTCCTCGTTCAGCCAAGGATAGACAAACGAGAAGTAGTGATGCTTCACACGCCCTTTCATCCCATCCTGTTACATCAATCATAAAATCAGTAGTATTCTCGGTTACAGTAGTATGACTACCATTGATAATTGGTGGAAATGATAGTGTTCTGCCTACTGAGTCTTCGATAATTGGCACCATCTCCATTCCATCGAGAAGATGAGCATATTCCATCCCTTTTGGATGAGAATCAAGAATTTCTTGGATATCCATATCAGAATTCATGGCTAATGGAATGAATCTATGTCCTCTATCTACTGCTCTGACTTTGAAAGGTGGGGCAAGTGTTGAAAGATCATGTACTCCAATTGAAGCGAGTCTTCTTTTTCTGCCAAGAGTCAAATGTAATTTTTCTTGATGGTCCATAAGTGATTGAATAAATTCGTTTTTTTCTTCATTTGTTGTTCCAGTGTTTACATTTCGAACAATAGCACCTAGAATAACTGGGCGAATAGTAGATATGGATGGTTCGATTTCCATTTTCGTTTCACCCATTATTACTTCTAAATTAGGTGGAGTTGAATTTGAATACAGAAAGGCGCGAGCGGCTCTTGTCATAGTCTCTACAGATAGTAAATCTGAGCGGTCAGGAAATACTTCTATTTCTATACCCTCTTCATCAGCTTCTTCGACCACGCATCCAATATCTGAGAGTTGTGATTCCCACAGTTCTGGGTCGTAAATTATGTCATGAAATGAGAGTAAATTACGAATTATTTCGTGTCCATACTTCACCGTTGGCATAGTTATCCCCGCCTATGGGTGGAGGCTTCTCGGTTTGACCTCTTCGTCTACCTGCGGGACCACATAGGTAGAGGTTGACGAACTCCATCAAGTCGTAAACCGCTTAGAACAGCAGCTTCATGACTAGTTGCCCTAAGGTGATGACGTTGAAGAGAGTCGATAGATAAAACTCCCAATGCTTGCATCCATCCTCGTGCATGATCTTCCATTGACGAAAGTTTGACATCAAGTTCTGTTGCAATTTTCTTCACACCTGTTGGAGGGCTTTCATCTCCGATAAAAGGTTCAGATACAATTCCGTTAAGTCCTGCTGCTATAGACATCAATGCTTCTGATGGGCTTGGAGTCCAATCGGTTTTGAGGAATACACTAATCTGTGATTTTTGTTTTGAACGTGCCATTCCTACTGTTGGAAGAGAACAGATTGCAGGGGCAGAACCAATTGTTCTAACATCCACAATTGCACCTGCTAAACTTAATTCTGTAGTCATTCGGAGTAATTTTTCTACTCGATCAACATCATCCATGAGAAGTACTGGAGAATCTTCAGGGAGAAAACCGATTGCTATCGCAGCTAATGCGTGAATTGTTGCTTCGTTGAGATGAGGAAATGAAGAAATGTCAATTACTGCTCCTCCTGATTCGGATAATTCCTCTCGAAGATTAAGGTAGTTTTCTTGGTGGATTCTTAGATAGTCATTTTCTCTTGGAGATGAATCAACAATACATGGTTGTCCTTCAAGCGCTGAACCTGCTTTGGATGGTCCTTTCTGTAGTTGGGGGATCCATATGTTTCTAAGGGAACTTCCTGAAGAGGTCCCAGGCATTGATATTTCGCTAGATAGGTCCACAACAGATGAAGGAGCCAAAGACGATCCATGAGGGCAAAGTCGTAATCCATTAAATCTCCCTTTAGACGATATTTCTGGAGGTTCTGCTCCTACATGTTCGTCAGAATCGGCTTCAATAACAGTTGCATCCATGGTGAGTTTGAATCCATGAGGCTCCAAAATATCGTTTAGTTCTACTAATTCTTCTGCCTCAATATCTCGACTTTGTGCACCTTTTCCTATAGATCGAACTTTGCCATCAACAATTATTCTGCCACCAATCATTCCAGAACCTGCTTCACTATCAACGTTAGAAAGTGCTACAATTGTGCCATCAATCATCCCTGAACCAATTCGTTCCCCTGCTAAACCACGAACAATTAGGAGTCCCCCTGACATCGATTCTCCCGAATCAACGCCAACATCATCTCTAACAATTACTGTTCCACCTGACATTCCTAAAGCGACTCTATCTCCAACCCCCTTTTCGATGATTGTTTTACCCTCACTCTGGAAGGCAGCTGCAAGGTCCCCTGTTCTTCCTTCGATTTGTAGTAAAGCCCCTTGATTCGCACTACCAACTAAGTCTCCTAAATCTCCTAATAATCGCATCTTTAACTTAGCAGGAAGATGTGTCATTACCCCTGTTTCACCCTTTTTTGGTCTTTCATCACCATCTCTTCCCCAACCGATCTTTAAAGCTCGGTCCAGTTGAATGGCTTGGTCAAGCATCTTTGCCACATCTCGAGTGAGGCGAACGCTCTTCTGAGTGATGTCTGCTCGGGACTCCATTGACCATGCTGAGACTAGACCGTCCTTGACCCCTTCGCTTCAAATCGGGTCGGAATTGTTGATAGATGGCCCGCTGCGGGGGGGCCACTAGGTGAGTACACGTGATCATCAAAGTGGCGATTAATGGGTTTGGAACAATTGGAAAGAGAGTAGCAGATGCTGTTGACGCTCAAGACGATATGGAGATTGTAGGAGTTACGAAGACTGGTCCTTCTTTTGGATGTGATTTAGCTGTTAAAAAGGGATTTCCTTTGTATTGCACGTTTGATGATTCTTCTAAGATTTCGGCATTTGCTGATGCAGGATATTCTTGTTCTGGTGGGCTTTCTGATTTACTTTCAGTTGCAGATGTTGTTGTTGATTGCGCACCTGGTAAATTAGGTGCCGAGAATCTTGAGAAATACAAGAATGCTGGAATAAAATATATTTTTCAAGGTGGTGAGAAACATGCATTAACTGGGCAATCATATACTTCTAGTGCAAATCATGCTGAAAATTTAGGGGTCCAAGGCACTAGAGTTGTTTCGTGTAACACAACTGGCCTTTCTAGAACTCTAGTTCCTCTGTACGAACACTGTGGTTCTCTAAAGGTTGAATGCACAATGATTAGGAGAGCCGCGGATCCAGGGGATTCAAAGAAGGGCCCAATTAACGCAATTTCTCCAGTTCTTAAGGTCCCTAGTCACCATGGCCCAGATGTGATGACAGTAAAGCCTGAGATTGAAATTAATTCGTTGGCAGTTGCAGTTCCTACTACGATAATGCATGTTCATGCAATTGTTGCTGATTTACCTAAGGGACATGGCTTAACAACTGAAAAAGTCATTGATATGTGGAAAAATACTCCTCGAGTGATTGTGATGGATGGAGCTAAGAATCGAATTACAACAACTGCTGAAGTGATGGAGATGGCACGAGATATTGGAAGAAAATGGGGAGATTTACACGAAATTTTTGTTTGGGAAGATGGAATTAGTCTTCAAGGAGATAGATTATACTATTTCCAAGCCATTCATCAGGAAAGTGATGTTATTCCCGAAAACGTAGATTGCATTCGTGCACTAATGGGCACTGAAGAAGATTGGAAAGCAAGTGTTGCTAAGACAGATTCCGCAATTTCTTCATATTATGGTTTGTGAAATTTTTACACATTTTCATGCAACCATGAAAAGGGAGTGCATTACATCGAAGTGTATGCAAGCACGGAGTTGGAGCCTTTTTCTCGTTTTTTTGTTGCTTGTTCCGTTACTCCCCTTGACTTCTTCATCCGAAAATGAAATGCATGCTGATGAGAACTATTGGTCTTCTGGACAAGCTTCGGAATTTTGGAAAATAGGTGCGAGTCCAAATTTAGAAATAAGTTCATTAAAGCAGACTAGTGGACTTTTACACCCTGTAACTGGTTCATTTGATCCGATGTTAGTTACCCCTGTACTCTCTGGTAATTTACACAACAATCTCGATGTAGTAAATACTGGAATGTTAATTATTCAGGACATCGATGCAGACAGGACCGATTTAGAAGAATGGTTGAAAGTACATGATTTCCCTATACTGGATGTAATTCCTGATGATGCCTTATTGATTCGAGTACCAACTCATCCCAATGAATTAGATGCCGCAATTTCCCTTATTGCTTCTAACGAAGGGATTCGATGGTTTGGTAGCCAACATCCAGGGTGGAGACTATCCCCCGAACTACCCTCTTCGGGAAAAATCGATGTCAATATTATTCCCTCCCCCGATCTTGAGGATGATGAATTTGATGTTTTAGAATCAACAATTTATTTGATGGGTGCAGAAGTTGTACATTGTGATGCTTGGCTTTGTCAAGTAGAGGGCATTCAATCTCATATGTTGGTTGACTTAGTCTCTTCAGGACAGGTACTTTTCATTGAACCGTCGCCAAAATTAGTTCTTGAGAATATTTATGCTAGAACTGTATCGAATATTGATGATGTTTTGTCTAATCATAATCCTTCATTAACTGGTCAAGGACAAGTAGTTGCAGTTTCAGATAGTGGGTTAGACCAAGATCATGGAGACTTTAATGGAAGAATCCGAGCAGTATACAATCAATATGGGCCAGACAATTCTGCTGCAGATATGCATAGTGGGCATGGAACTCATGTTACTGCCACACTCTTAGGAGATGGTTCTGGAGACAATAGTGCAAGGGGAATGGCCCCCAATGCGACATTCCATTTCTATCAACTTGAATATGATCAGACGGGAGCATTGGCCCGATATGGTTCGTTGTTTGATATGTTTAGACATTCATGGCAACAGAATGCTAGGCTGCAAACAAATTCTTGGGGTTCTGAAAATCTTGGAGGACAATACAATTCTGATTCTAGATCAGCAGATTCTTTTGCTGATCAATATGGTGATTTTCTTGTTCTTTTTGCTGCAGGAAATGAAGGTGCTTCTGGTTCTGGAACAATTAGTCCACCTTCCACAGCAAAGAATGTACTAACAATTGGGGCTTCAACTAGTGGCCGTCCTGGAACTGCATCTGCAGGACAAGTACCTACTTTTTCATCGATAGGCCCAACATCTGATGGCCGTATCAAACCTGATTTGGTTTCACCGGGTGTTCAGATATGTTCTGCAAGAGCTCAAGAAGCTCAATTCCCCATGGGGTCATCATGTTCATCTGCAAGGCATTCCGATGGTACAACTCCATTGTATCAACAGATGGATGGAACATCAATGGCTACTCCAGTAGCGGCTGGGAACGCATTATTGGCTCGGCAATTCTTGACTGATGAATTTGGGATTTCTTCTCCTCGTTCAGATCTTCTCAAAGCATTGTTGGTTAACGGAGCTAAAGACATAGGTGCACGAGACATTCCAAATATGGATGAAGGATGGGGCCAAATTGATTTGGAACAAACCCTTTATCCAAAAAATGGCCTCGTGCCTTTGAACACATTCATGGATTGGAATCAAACTCTTCAACCAGGATATTCGTATGTGTACACATATGACTGGGATGCATCCCATGGAGTTGACATTACTATCGCTTGGACAGATGCTGCTGGCTCTTCCAGTGCATCTCAATCAACTAAGAGATTGGTAAACGATCTTGATCTTACAGTTATTGCCCCTGATGGTTCCGTGTATAAAGGAAATGTATTTTCAAATGGTTACAGTACTACTGGAGGTTCTAGTGATGATTTGAATAATGTTGAGAGGGTAAAATTACCCCCTACAAGCCTTTCTGGAACATGGGAAATTAGAGTTCAACATACCTCTGGAAGTGCACAAGATTTTGCAATGGTAGCTACTTCAATAGGTACTGAGAATCTTATTGCGGATCTTGCAGTATTTTCCGGTTCTTTATGGGTCTCAGCAGATTTCCCTCTTGAGGGCGATGCAGTAGTTGTTAGGGCATCATGGTTAAATCAGGCACCTGGGGCCGCATCTGGATATGATATTTTGATTGAAGATATATCTACAAATCCTCCCACCCTCATTCTCCAAAGTAGCAGGGGACCTATTGAAGGCGGATCAGTTGATTCTATTACCACACAGCATACTTTCACTACTACTGGAGTTCATACTCTTAGATTAACATTGGATTCTGAAGATGATGTTCCTGAACTTAATGATGAGGTGAATGGGACAGATAATAATCAAATTACTTACGATGTTAATGTTACCGCAATTGGGGTTCGTATTGTCCCTTATATGGAGAACGGTAACCTTCCTAGTTCTCCTGAAGAATTGTCTCAGGCCCGACATAGAACAATTAATCCGAGTATTACTTCCTCTGTTTCTTTTGATCTCGATATAATGAATGAAGGAACAGCATCAATTGAAGCAGGATTAATTGTAACCCCAGTTCAATTTGTTCGTGATGATGGGATACTTGATGCTCCTGAAGATGAGTGGTCGCGCACACTTTCAGAATCTGGTCCTTGGACTCTTCCTGAAGGTGGGGCTTTAGGTTCCACTCGTACAATTTCCTTATCTTTAGTTGACGAAGATGCAGATTTTAATGACCCATATGGTGCTATTTTTGCTTTACCTGGTACATATATTGTTGATTTGACGATGTATGATCGTAATTCTCCTTTGGTTTCGTATACCTTGAGGTTGTCAATTGAAGTTGAGAGAGTCGAGGGACTAAATACTGTCCTAGCAGGAGATCAAGGTTTGGCAGGAAAGCCAGGGGACACTATTGGGTATACTATTACTGTAAGAAATTCTGGTAATGGTCCCACCATATTTTCAGTGAATTGTGACAATGATCAAAGATGGCCAATTGAATTAGGAAATGGAAACACATCTTCTATTGAATTAGACCCATTAAATCGATTACAATTTATTGGGTTATCTGTTAGAATTGTAATTCCTGAGGCTTACATGGGTGAGCCTGCAGCTGGTTCATCTACAATAGTAACATGTAATATTTCATCTACAATTGATTCCTCAATTACGTCTACTGAAATTTCAACTGTAAGTGTGCTAGAAAGCCGTGAATACTCGGTAGATATTTTTGAGGAAGACGGGACTCCTGTTGGCCCTTCCGGTTTGGCTATTCAACGTGCTGTGTTAAATGATGATTTAGTTAATACTTCAATCCACATTGAAAATTTAGGTAATACTGCATTTGATGTAGATGTCTCAATGAGTACTGGCTTGGTCTCATGGCCAGTTTGGCTTTATGTTGATGGGACTCAAGTTTCCTCTCCTTATTCGATAAACCTTCAACCAGGCGTTGTATCATATCTCCAAGTTCAGATGGCGGTTTCATCTAATGCTGACAATTTTGATGTAAATGTAGTAACAATTAGGACATCACTTTCAGGATCCATACCTACTGTCAACCAAACTAAATTTATTGTTGAACAACGTACAGATTTTGTTCTTGAAGGTCCAGAGTCCGGAATTATCGACGTTGCACCTGGTTCAACTTCAACGTTCGATGTAATCATTCGAAATACCGGCAATGTCCCTATAGTGTTGAATTGGACTTTCCCTTCATTACCCGAAGGTTGGTCTATAGTATTCTTTTCAGTTAAGCCTAACAGTTTAATGATGGGAGAGGAAAGAACGGTAAATCTACGTCTTTCGGTTCCATTAGGTATTGAATCGGGCGTATCTGAAACAGAAGTCGGAATTTTAGTTAGGGGTGGTTTATCTTCTTCTTCACTTGATCTTTCTCAGTTAGTTCTTCTAGGTGTCCAAGTATCCTCATTAGCTGTTCCAGTTGTTACATTTGATGATAACCGATTTAGTAATCTTCCTAGAGGGGAACCGTCTAATCTGATTATGAACTTGACAAATGGTGGGAATTTACCTCTTTCAGTTTCCTTAAATTTACTTGGACCTGAAGGTTGGACCTATAGTTTGGACCAAGAATCAATTTCGGATTTATCTCCTGGAGATTCGGTTGATATTCTACTTTCAGTTACTCCTTCTGAAGATACTCCTGCTGGTGTCCAGACTTTTGTTGTAATTTCTGTTATCGATGGTGAAGAAATAGAATCGGGTAGTTTTGAGGTCACTGCTGCGGCTACTACTTCTGGCGGTGGGGCAATTGGTTTACTAGAATCTGCAGGAGTCCCTAATTGGGCTGCTGGAATAGTGGTATTGTTAGTCGTGGTGAGTCTATTTGGTAGTGTCTTTATTCTTAGAAATCGAGGTATTTCTTCATTGTCAGAAGGTGAACGATTGATTCCCGCTGGATCCTCATTAAATCAATGAGATTATCAAACTAGATTTGAGGCGGCGATAAATACTGGAAATGAAGAAAAATCATTGGTCAGTGGCGGAGTTTCTCAGGCAGAGATTGATGCGGCATTAAACAGTGGTCTTGCTCCTTTACCTCCTCCAACTCCTGAAGGATTACCTCCTGGGCACACACCCTCCCCTCCTCCTGCTTTGCCTCCTGGTCTTCCACCAGGTTTCCCTCCTTCCAAATAGTCCGTTCCACTTATCTCTAGGACCCTGTTCAGGAGGCATGGATTCGAGCATAGTGCTCTTTGGCCCGCCCGGTGCAGGTAAAGGAACTCAAGCAGGACGTATAGTACAAGCCACTGGAAAACCACAGGTTTCTACAGGTGATATGCTTAGAGCAGCAGTAGAAGAAGGGACAGAATTAGGACGCATTGCTAAAGGGTATATGGAATCAGGTGGATTAGTACCTGATGAAGTCATAATTGGTTTGATTAAAGAGAGAATAAAACAACCCGATGCCTCTGGTGGTTTACTTTTCGATGGTTTTCCTAGAACGATTCCTCAAGCAGAAGCACTTGAAGAGATTGCACCAGTTTCGATGGTTATTGCAATTCATGTAGAAGACGAGTCGATAGTCGAACGAATTTGTGGCAGATTTACTTGTGCATCTTGCGGTGAAGTTTACCATGATGTGTTTCGTCCATGCAAAATCGATTCGATTTGTGATTCCTGTGGGGGAATCGAATTCAAACGTCGAGCAGACGATTCCGAACAGACTGTCCGAGCACGACTTTCAGCATATCATGAGCAGACCTCTCCTCTTGAATCGTGGTATGAATCCAAAGGTCTACTTCAAAGAATAGATGGAAATCACAGTATTGATCAAGTAGGAAATTCAATATCTAATCTGATAAATGAATGATTACGGTGTAGGCATGAAACGTAGAAGTAGGAATAAAAATCTCCGGCTTCAAAGGGCCGATCAGGCAATTTCACATTTAGAGAAAATTGTTGTCGATTCTTCTTTGGGAATTGATATTAGAAATTCTGCTTCGATTGATTTGTTTAGAACTTGTATGCGTCATAATCGTTCAATTCCTGAATCCGTCAAAGCGTGGATATGCAGGGGTTGCATGGGAATTTTAATTCCTGGAGAAACAGCAAGAATACGTATTCGTGATGGGCTTAGAGTCACTACATGTTTGGCATGTTTTCGTCAGAAACGATTGCCTTTGAATTCGGAGGATTGAAAATGAAGGTTCCAGATTGGGTAATTTTATCCGCTAAGGACCCTGAATTAAAATCCACTGTTAGACTTGGTAGAAATGGATTAACAGAGTCTATCATCGGCGAAATTAAAACACAATTAATGGCGCGCTCGTTGGTGAAAATACGATTAAATCGCGGATTTGCAATTGATTCTGAGGAAAGAGAAGAAATTTTTTCATATTTAGAAGAATCAACAATGAGTACCCTTGTTTTTTCCAGAGGAAATGTAGCAGTTTTATGGCGGAAATGAAGTTATTTTCTGACTTAGACAATGGATGATTATTTGAATCGCCTTTCAGAGGAGTGCACATGCGGGTCTTCTCTCGAAGCAGGTCGTTCTGGGTACGTTCCACTCTTTTACTCTCTTCCATAGCTATGTTTGTTTTCTTTCCAGTTGTTCAAGCAGGAGGGGGCGGAGGACTTGTTGGACGTCATTGGTATGTTGAGCATGTTTCCATAATGCCTGAGTGGGCTTTACCTGCTTCATTTTTGATTCTACTTGGAGTATATGGTTTGATTATCTTTGAATTGATTGATCGAGCGTTAGCAGCAACAGTTGGAGGTATAGTCTGTGTTTTTGTATTGCATTTTATTGCAGCAGGAGACCCCAATTCAACGGGCCCCGATTTGTTAGATGTAGTTGTTTGGATAGATATGGAGACAGTTGGCCTACTAATGGGTATGATGATTATCGTAGGTGTTTTGTCTGAAACAGGTATTTTTCAATGGGCTGCTGTTGAGGCATATGCTCGAAGTGGGGGTTCCATTTGGCGATTAATGGTAATCCTTGCAGTAGTTACTGCTGTATTTTCTGCATTCTTAGACAATGTTACAACCATGTTGTTGATTGCTCCTGTAACTATTCAACTTGCCAAGGTACTCAATTTGAATCCTATTCCGTTGTTGGTCGGAGAAGTCATGTTTTCAAACATTGGTGGAACAGCTACACAGATTGGCGATCCTCCAAATATTATTATCGGCGCTCAACTTTCTCGAACAAGTCTTGCAGGTTCACCGCTTGCTGAACAATCTATAGCATTCATTGATTTCGTGATAAATCTTGCACCTGCTGTTTTCTTAGTTTTCCTTCCTTCTTTATGGCTATTACACCGGCTAGAGAGAGAAGGTTTAGATCTACATCGTGATAGAGACATCGAATCTTTGAGGGAAACATATGGAGTTAAAGATCGAACAATGCTAATCAAGTCAGGAATTATTCTAACTGCAGTTTTAGTGGCATTTTTCGCACATAGTGCTGTGGCACACCCACTATCAAATGTAGCTGTGATTGCCCTAATTGGTGCATTTGTAATGTTACTAGTTGTTACTCCCCATGAAATTGAACATTATCTTGACGAAGTAGAATGGACAACATTGTTGTTCTTTGCGGGTCTGTTTATTTTGATTGGTGGATTAAGTGCAATGGGTCTTATTGATGCCCTAGCAGAGTGGACCAGCACAATGATTGCTAAGGCTCCAGACGAACATCGTTTGTTTGTTGCATTGATGCTATTGTTGTGGGTTTCAGCCATTGCTTCTGCTTTTATCGATAATATCCCATTTACTGCAACTATGGTTCCAGTAATGCTTGAAATAGCAGAAAATGTTGATCTTAATCTCCCCTTGGGTCCTTTAGCATGGGCGCTTGCTCTAGGCGCTTGTTTGGGAGGAAATGGTACTTTGATTGGTGCTTCAGCCAACGTCGCTACCGCTGGAATTGCTAGCGGAGCTGGACATAATATCACATTCATGCGTTTCTTCAAGACAGGTTTTCCTATCATGATAGTCAGTGTTATTTTAGCTTCTGTGTATTTGTATATCATGTTTGTAATGTGGGAGATACATGTTACTCCTTCATTAATTCCCTATGGGGTGATTGCAATTGGTGTACTCGGAATGGTGATGATTGGACGTATTTGGGGCCCATCTGACATTACGATTGTAGAAGAAGAATGAACATCTGTCCGTCAGCATCAAATCATGCGAAGTATACGGGGTAGTATGCAAGAGTGCCAGGTATGCGGTCTTCTCTTTGGTGGAGGAGACCGTTGTCCAGAGTGCAAGAGTGTTTTTGGTTCAAACGTCGAGATAGATCAAGACGAATCGCTTCCAGTGGGGCCATTGCCGGGAACAGATTCACTCACTGGAATTCTATCAGAGGTAGAAGGGCTCAGCGGCCCTTCTTCTGATGAAGTAAGTTCTTGCTCCAATTTGCCCTTCACATTAGGTGGAGCTAGATCTTCTCCTAAAGTCCAATTATTGTTTGGAGCGGGAACTCGCTCTGATTTACGAATGGAATCAGTAGAACAAGATGCAGAATATATCGAAGAATTACCCATTGAAGAGAATACGGTTTCCGATAAAATTACTTTAGTGGAAGAAATACCTGCAGAAAGTCCTACAATTAATATGGATTTGAAATCTAATGCCGAAGTAGATTACGATGATGATGAAATCATTGAATCCAAAGAAGAACCCTTGCTTACATCTCGTATAATTGCAACAAACGAGGAAATTCAATCAAACGAATCTGATGATGTTGTTTATCATGATTTTTCTGAAGAATCAAATTTCACTGAGGTAGAGGTAGATTTTGACAAATTAGTAGATCCTGCAGAGGAAGCATCAGCCTTTGATCCAATAGACGGAGAAACTCGTTTAGTTCAAATGCCTGCTAGAGCAATTCCACTTTCATCACCGTTCCAAGAAGGGGAAGAAGATTCTATGATTACTGGGTTTACATTAATGCAGAATGGACAATGGGAAGAGGCTGCAAATATTTTCATGTCATTATGTGAACAACGTCCTGGAGATGCCCCTGCAATCAATAACCATGGCTTATGTTTACTACAATCTGCATTGGAAGAATTTAGTAGAAATCCTGTTGGCGACCCTGCTGAATTACCTCATTTCCATGCAGCAATTCTGACATTACGCCAAGCGGCAATGGCGGACCGAAGTTCTGCTCCAATATTGGTCAATCTTGCAACAGCATTAGCAGCGGCAGATCGGCATGAAACTGCCCTTCCAATTTTTGAAGCCGCTTCCTCGTTGGAAACTAATCCTGATTCCAATCGAATGAATAATCACGCAGTAACTTTGCATGCTTTGGGAAGAGATGTTGATGCAACCTCTATGCTAGAAAATGCTCAATCTAATAGTCCTGAAGATGCAATTATTGCTGAAAATGTAAGAGTTTTAACCATCACTTTTTGATAATTTTTTGAAGCATATTCTCGTTGTGCGTCTCCGTTGCGTTGATATACGGGTTGTTTGTCGCGAAGATGCTTAGTGCACCCCAGCATGCGCTCATGTTGGGGGAAGCGGTAGAGGTCGGACCGCCCTGCGGGGAGACGGTTTGGCTCAAGACACCGAAGATCGACATATCCTGAACACCAGAGGAAATAATATCACACAGGTGAAGCGGAAAAGGAAATCCGCGATGCTACAGAACCTGTCTGGGGAATTGCTCGGCTTGAGAGCTGATGAAGGTCGTGACAAGCTGCGATAAGCTGCGGGGAGAGGCATGAATCTCTTGGATCCGCAGATTGCCGAATAGGACCTCCTGTCGCTTTGCGACATTCCCATTAGGGAAAGGGAACCGCCCGAATTGAAGCATCTTAGTAGGGCGAGGAAAAGAAATCAATCGAGATTCCGTTAGTAGTGGCGAATGAACACGGAATAGGACAAACCGAATCCCCCTTGGAAACTTGGGGGAGATGTGGGGTTTGGGCCGTCTTTCGTCTAAATTCATGAAGCAGAAGTCGCCTGGAACGGCGCACCATAGAGGGTGAAAGTCCCGTATGCGTAGTGAACATGACCATGTGACGTGCCCAGAGTACCGTGCGTCGGATATCGCGCGGGAATATGGGAGGCAGATACTTCCAATCCTAAATACGACTCAAGACCGATAGTGGACCAAGTAGCGTGAGCGAACGCTGAAAAGTATCCTTTACGGGATGTTAAAAGACCCTGAAACCAGGTAGGAACAGACTGATATGGCGTGAAAGCGATGAAATGAGCAGCGTCATATCGTGCGTTTCGAATAATGCCCCTGGGAGTCTTGATCACTGGCGAGGTTAAGTGGTAGATCCACGTAGCCGGAGGGAAACCGACATGTCCGCAGCCTTAGGGCGAGGGACGAAGTGTGCTCGCTTGGAGTCAGTGGTGGAGGACCTGAAGCCCGTCGATCTATGCCTGGCCAGATTGAAGCCCGATGAAAGTTGGGTGGAGGATCGAACCGTTGCTGATCTGCAAATCGCTCGGA
>PAOZ01000052.1 GCA_002708695.1 Methanobacteriota archaeon
AAATGGAGAGATCCTAGGAATCGTAGGCCCAAATGGAGCAGGAAAATCAACAATATTGAGAGTCATGGCAGGAGTTTATACTCCTGATGCTGGAACTCTAACTATTCGTGGGAGATGTGTATTACTTGCAGGAATTGGAACCGGTTTTCAATCAAGCCTAACTGGAAGAGAGAATATTCAATTAAATGGGAGTATTATGGGACTTTCAGATAATGAAGTGAAAGAAAAAATGGAAGATATAATCAATTTTTCAGAAATTTCATCATTCATCGACCAACCCATTAGAACCTATTCAATGGGAATGAAAGCCAGATTAGGATTTGCGATTGCAGCTCATCTTGAGCCTGAAATATTACTTATTGATGAGGTGATGGCAGTTGGTGACGCAGCATTTCAAAAAAAGTGTAAAGATAGAATTCGAGAAATGGTTAGCGGAGATACTACAGTTGTTATTGTCAGCCATAATATGTCTACAGTGAAAGATTTTTGTGACCGTGCAATATGCATAAATGAAGGATTAATCCATTCATCTGGAACAGGTGTTTCAGAAGCAATTGCTGCATATTATCGAATCCTCTCTGAGGAGGAGTAAGTATGGCTAAAGTTGCAATGATTGTCAGCAATCCTTGTAATCCAGATCCTCGAGTCGAAAAGGAAGCAAAATCGCTTATTTCCGAAGGACATGAGGTAACAATTCATGCTTTTGATAGAGCAGAAAATGTTGATGAAACTCAATCAAATATCGCGGGAGTAAAAATCCAAAGATATCGCGTTGGATTTACGCCCATGGGTGCAGGTTCAATTTTTTCAGGGATAAAAATACTAATCGGACTTCGGAAATTCAGACAGAAAGTTTTGCAATTTTTGGTTAAAAACCCACCTGAAATTATTCATTGTCATGATGCAGATACAATAGCAATAGGAATAAAATTGAAAGAAAAACAGGGGACGAAATTAATTTTCGATATGCATGACTTGGCTCACACATGGGCCAGAATGGATAATCCTAATTCAATAATAAGAAAATTGATTTCTAAAAAAATGGAAAAAAATGTTGTGAAACATATTAGAAAATGCGATCTTATTGTAGTAAGCTCGGGTTCAATATCTGAAAAATCAAACCTTGGATTTCGGGAATGGATAATTAATCATGTGCCAAATCAGGATGTAATTGTAGTTGAAAATCGTCCAATTTCTATCAGTAAAATCCCTCCTCTTCCTAAGAAATTTACAATTGGATATGCAGGAATAATACGAGAAATTTCTATGTTCGAAAATCTATTTCAAACAATAGAAAATTGGCCTGAAGAGGAAAAACCAAGAATTTTGATTGCAGGACATGGGGCAGCTGATGCAAAATTAGACGAATTAATTAATCACTCAGATTTAGATATAATACGTAAACATAAATTCCAGAGTAGTGAGATAGATGGAATAATTACAGAAATAAGCGTAATGTTTGCGGTTTACCCTACTACTCGAGGTAATATTTTGGATGGTGCATTACCAACCAAAATGTTTGATGCAGCAAAACTGGGGCGCCCATCTATTGTAAATTCAGGATGTTTGATGTCAGATATAGCCGAAGAGGAGAATCTTGGAATTTCTATAGATCAAAACGATTCATCTGCATTAATGAATGCTCTAATGGAATTGAAACAACAACCTATGAATGTCGAATTAGAACGTGATTGGACTAATGAAGTAAAACAGTTAATTAATGCATATTCAATACTTGAGAACCATTCTTGAATAAAGAGGCGTAGGAGATAATATGATTGAACCATCTATAATCGACAATAGAGACCTAACCATAGGTATTGTCGGACTTGGATATGTAGGGCTTCCAACAGCAATTGGATTTTATGAGGCAGGATTCCGAGTAATTGGATTGGATATCTCAGAGGATGTAATAAATAAATTAAAACGTCAAGAAAACCCCAGTGATGACCCTACATTTAACGACCAAATACCAAATTGTACTAGATGGGAAGTTTCCCTTGAACCATCTGATGTTATTCCGAAATGTGATGTTATTATAGTCACAGTACCCACTCCAGTAGACTCAGGAAATTTACCTAATCTTTCATATGTTAAAAACGCAGGAATCTCGATTTTCGATAATTTGGATATAATGAAACAACCAATTATTGTTCTTGAGTCTACAGTATACCCTGGCGTTACTCGAGAAGTATGGTTACCACTCTTAGAAGAAAGAGGAATGGAAGATGGCAAACATATTCATCTTGCTTATTGTCCTGAAAGATTTGTCCCCGGTAATCCGGAATTAGGAGTTAGACAAGTACCAAGAGTAGTGGGTGCATCAAATGAGAAAATCGCAGAACATCTAGCTCAACTTTATCGGACACTGACCGAAGGAGGAGTGATTCCAGTTTCATCAATTGAAGTGGCTGAAGCCTCAAAGGTAGTGGAAAATGTACAGAGAGATTTGAATATTGCATTAGTTAATGAATTAGCACTAATACTACCAGAAATGGGTCTAGATGTAGAAGAAGTATTGGATGCTGCCGCTACAAAATGGAACTTTCACCGATATTCTCCAGGAATCGGAGTCGGAGGACATTGTATACCTGTTGACCCGTATTATCTTATTCAAAAGGCAACAGATGCGGGGGCACCTGTTGACCTTATTTCATCTGCCAGAATGGTCAATGCAAATATGCCAATTCAAGTAGCAAAAAAAATTATTCAGACAACAGAAAATTTGACCGAAAATATAGACGGTTTGCGAGTTTTGATTTTAGGATGGGCATACAAACCTGGAATCTCGGATACAAGAGAAACTCCTGCACTACCGCTTTCAGAAATTTTCAATCGAGCGGGATTTGAGGTATTCGCATGGGACCCATATATTTCCAATAATCAAAATCTAGAATCTGCGACATTTGTTAGTTCTCCTTTTGATATTGACAATGACATTGTTGTTTTATGTACTGCTCATCCAGAAATTCTACAAATTGATTGGCAGAAACTAAGAAAAAAATCTAATCTAGGACTACTTTATGATGGTAGAAGAGTACTTAATGAAAAAAAATTAGAACAAATAGGTTGGATTTTTACTGCAGTAGGAAAACCCTGATTATTTTAATCGGGGAATAGATTCCAAGAAAGAAATGGAGAATCTTCGGGCATAGGATCTATTGATGATTCGATTGCTTCCTGAACTCCACTTCGTATCCAATCAGGAAGAAGATTAAATGCAGGAGGATAATATTGAGTCCACCAAGAAAAATCTAATTCTTTTAAATGAATTAAATCAGGGACTTCGTCCCAATGATTTTGTTGTTTAACCCACCAAAGAGCATGGGTGGCAGTTCTTACAGGGCGCCGACCGAGAAAAGTTTGAATTTCTTTAGATTTAATATCATATGGATGACCTAAAATCCCGTTTTTATGGAAACATTTCCAACACTGCCCGCAACCAGGATGGGCTTTTCTCAAACAAGAACTCACGATGCTCCCCAATCTCATCTGTTTTACAATCATCACGGTTGCGGCTTCTGAAATTCCAGCAACTGGTAGAATTAAATCAAGTCCAATACTAGTCATCAAAGGAGACCATGATTTCCACCAATGTGTTTCATCAAAATTCCGAAATTTATGACCATGCCAAAGATAGGTGTTGTCAAGAGGCATCCCTAAAGCAACACCTTTCAAATCAAAATAATCAGCTAATAGGATAATATGGACCGCTGCGGCCAAATCCGTAGAGAATCCAGTAGGACGATTAAATAAAACACGTAATTTTTCGTGATTAGAAGGAATACTATGCACGGTTCTTCCGAATTCTTCCTCGTTATGTTTGAAAAGTCGATCTGCTCCATCATGAACTAGAAGTGAAGAAAAATCTCTACGATGATGAATTAGAACGGTATCCTTTGGCATTAAAGCAAAAGCTGCCGTGGAGTCAATACCCCCTGAAAAAGAAAGTGCAGGGTATTTTCCATGTTTTCGAGATGGTTTCCAACCTTCAAGAATCCCTCCCACAAATGGAGAAAGAAGACAAAACTCAGCAATTTTAAACAAATCTTCGTGTTGTTCACTAATTTGGTAGTCAGATGGCATTTCCCAATGAAAATGTTGGTTATCAAAATTTAGCAAAACCAAATTTTCTTCTTGACTCCATTTAATCTTATGATCCGCGTAATGAGACTTAGCGTCCGAGACCATGTATACTCCTACGAACTACCCATTAATTATCTAAATCCCGAAGAAATCTATTCAAGTACAATCTCTCCGCATAAATCAAAGTGCATGACTTAGTGGCAAAGAACTGTTTATGGCGAGACATTGGAGGAATGAATGATGAGTTCAAATAAAAAAACAATTCTTCAAAAATCTGAATCTTCACCTAAATCATATGTAGTAAATAGTGGGAATGATTACTCTATATTAGAAAAAAGAGTAGGAATAAAAACACCTGAAATTGAGATTAGTATTGTTATTCCAGTATACAATCGAATAGAAATGCTTAGAAGAACAATAGCGATGATTACGCATCAAAACTATCCTCTTGATTTACTGGAGATAATTATCGCAGATGATGGTTCAGAAGATAATCCAGAACAATTAATTGATGAGTTCTCATCCTTTTTTGAAATCAACTATGTTCGGCAATCGGATCAAGGATACAGACTATCATCAATAAGAAATTTAGGTGTCCGAAGTGCTAGACATGATAATATTATCATCCTTGATTGCGATATGGCTCCAGTTCCTAACTTAGTACGAACATATGCCGATTGGTTGATTCTTGATGAAAAAGTCATTTTAATTGGACATAGAAGATATGTCGATGCGAACAATATATCTGTTGAAGAGGTGTTAAATGATTCAGAGGCAATGTTACAACTTCCTTCTGTTGAAACAAAAAATGCTGTAATGAAGAAATCGCCATCCTCAGATTGGAGGGAACCAATATATGAAGAAACAAATATGCTCAAAACCTCTCCACATCCATTTAGAGTTTCGTCATGCGGGAATGTAGCGTTTCATCGGAGAATCTTTGAAGATGCTGGCACATTTGATGAAGACTTTACTGCATGGGGGGCGGAAGATAATGAATTTGGGTATAGAGTTTGGAATGCAGGTTACCTATTCATTCCTCTAATTGATGCACTGGGGATGCACCAAGAACCCCCTGGTGGTCGTGAGTTTGTAGATAGAGAGGCAGGGAAACTAGTAACACGGCCTATGCTATTCGACCGAGTACCTCTTTTCTACAGAGAATATGACCCAGATACAGTTAGGACTGTGCCTATTTTTTCTTTAATTATTGACACCAATATGCAATTCACCGGAGATATTGAATCATGTATTAACAAGATAAAAAATCAATCTTTTAAAGAAATTCATTTACATATTTCTACATCCGGATTAAATGATATTCAGTTGACTGAATTAAATTCCCTAGAGATGGTTCAAAATAGAAATGTATTCATTCACACTGATATTCATGATGCAATTAATTCTAGTACGGGAGCGGTAATTGTCGTTTTTCCACCAACAATATCAATCAATGAGCATACAATTCAAGAATTATATTCTGAAATTAAAAATAATTTACCTGGTTCTTGTTTGAGAATAAAAACGACCAAAGAAGGAATCTCGGAATTCCTAGATGCAAATATCGTCTCATCCATGGAAATGATGGTATCTAAACAATTACAGCAGCCCCTAATTTTTTGTAAACGGACTTGGTCTAAGTGGCATAGTCTTCAAAACGTCACAACTATACGTACCCCTTTCACACAAAAAATAAGTGTTACTGTAGTGATAATCACTAGAAATCGGAAAAAATTACTAAAGGATGCTATTCAAAGTGTTCTTAATCAAACACATGAGGATTTTGAATTATTAATTATCGATGATGGTTCAGAAGATAATACTTCAAGGATGGTAAAAAATTTCTCTGATCCAAGAATTAGATTAATCCGATTAACTCCTAGTGGGATTCCTCATGCAAGGAATTTAGGTGTAAAAGAAGCGGCAGGAGATTATATTGTAATCATGGATGATGATGATGTCATGCTTCCAAATAGAATAAAGGATCACCTAAACGCTCTAGATGAGGAAGCATCTGGTTCCTACGGTGGTTGGATTGATATTACTCATGACGACAATTTAGAATTTAATCCAGGAAAACCTCATGGATTCAGTCAAATGCTATTTTCTGGAAAGGTGCTTTTACATCCTGCGATGATGGTTAAAAGGAGTATTCTAGAACAGTTTCCTTATGATGAATCGTTTAAATTCGGAACAGATTATGTGATGAATCTAGAAATTGCTCAAGCAGGTTTTCGTTTTTCACACACAGGTAGTTACATTCTATTGAGAAGATTTCATGGAAAGAATGTTACCACTACTAACTCAGGGGAACAAAAAGAAACGGGTCGTTCGAAATGGCAGAGTTTTGTATATAATTTATCCCCATTAAGAGAACGTCAAATGAGACATGAAGCATCTATTTCTTTACCCTTTGAAGACACACCTAAACCTACCAGAAAAATTCTACAATCATGGTTTCCTAAAATTAAAATTGCGAAAGAGGATATCCCTGATATTGAATTGAAGAAAAAAGATATTCCTACCTCTGTAAAAATGATAAAAAATATAGTAAGATTAGGGCCATTTGATAATATTTCAGAACTAGAAAAAGTAGAAAAAACAATGAAGCAAGATTTGAGAGAGAAATTGATTGGCTATCATTGTTCTAAAAGTGGAATTCGTCCAAGTGTTTCGTTATTATTTGATTCAGATGATGAATCTAATATCTTATTAAAGAAAATTAGAAAAGAGTTTTCAGAACAGATAGTTGAGATCCAAGAACAAATAATTGAAGGAAGGAAACTTCCTGATGGCGCAGGAGTAACAAGAATAATAATCGGAAGAAGTAGGAACATATACGATATACGAGAAATAAAGAAGAAGATTCGAAAGATAAGGAGAACATGGGCGACACATATTGCAGCTATGAGTACAGGAAATAATCCTGAATTTAGTCTAATGACTGGAAGATTGGAAACAAAACATGCATTTGAGCAAGTTCGAATTTTGAGGAAGAAAATGCCTGGACTTAGTATAGTTGTAGATACAAATGCACCACGTTAACTATTCATTTTTCTTCGAAAGTATGTCTTTTGCTAATATTTCTGCTCCATTCTTTATTTCTAATTTTTCAGATGAAACTTCTAATTCCAATAATCGTTGAACTGATTCTAACAATGATCCAGAAGCGACTAAACCCCACCCTTCATCCTCAGCGACTCTACATCTCGCAAGTTGATCATCCATTCCAGTTTCCATATTCGGTAAGAAAAGAGTAGGTATACCTTGAATCCTCATTTCATGGAATGAATTGTATCCACCTGCTTGTACAGAATAATCGAAAGCATTGAAGAAAAGAGCATTTGGGTAATCTCGAACAACAATTACTCGTTCAATGTCTACTTTCAAACGGTCTCCTAATAATGACTCTCCTAACACTACAAACATATCCTTGTATTCAAGAAGAGCATTTACTATTTTCCTAATATCGGAATCAATTTCGTTAATCCTTCCTGCACCCAACTGAACATAAGTTACCCGAGCATCGAGGGGTATTCCAAGACGATTTCGAGATGAAGTCCGGTCCCATATTTCGTCAGGATCGATAAGGGTAATAGGGGGGACTGAGAGGGTCTGTACCCCATGATTAATTCTAGGAGATAAATCATTCAGAGCATCATCGGGATGGACAATAAGATCAAATTTACCTATTGAATCGACAGGTATACTCGCACCCTTTCGAAACATTCCTCTTCTAACCCAAACTTTCTGAGGAACTGCAATGGTATCTAAGGCATCCAACATTCCACGATATGGGAATGCGCCATCGAAAACAAAACACTGAGGACAATGAGTCTCTAGGACTAAAGTCAACATCTCTTGAACCATTCCATTCCAAGATTCTGAATCCATACCTTGAAACTTATTTGATCCAGCCAAGTGATAAGTTGGAAATCCATCAAGATAAGGAAGATGGAGTGTTGGTTGAGTAGTAAAAAATACTATTTCTAATTCAGAATCTAGGCGTCTTAATCTACGTGCTAATGCATATAATCTGGTGAAATGACCAAAACCCACCCCATTTGTAGGAAACAAAACAATACATCGTTCAGGTCCACCCTTTAGTTGAATCATCGCATCAGACATTGGCCTAGGCTTCTTTCCTAGTAACTCCATACCAATTTGCCAAGTGACAAAAGGCAATGATAACGGAAGAAAAATAATCTTCCATGGCTTTCTTGCAGCTTCAATTAGATGATTACCCAACCTAAACGAAGCAGAATTTCTTACTCTCCATAATTCTCTTCTCAGAGCCGCTTCTCTTCTCTCCGGCCCAGTCCTCGGGCCCTCGTCCATGACATTGAATTCAAAGAGAAGGTCTTGATGATTCCTTAGTAATTGATGGAATTATATCATTCCATTCAACTTCGACAAAAAGGGAATCGGAGTTGAAATTCGTTATGTTGTCATCAAACCAATAAATATTGAAATCATTTACTTGGGAAACCTGAATTACGTGTACTGATCTTAACATAGCAAAATTTTCAAATTTGTACTGAGTAGTAGTTAGAACTCTTTGAATATCTGCAAACATAGTTCGTTCAGGGAATTCTCGAGTGCCCCATTCATTTTCTATCGACTCATATATATAATTAGAATCAAAGAACACACCCGTTTTTTTACCAATCCTAGAACGAAGACATCGATTAAGAAGTCCTAAATCTGTAGAAAAAACATCATGATTTTCAGCTTTATGATGGAAAAGAGGGCAGAACGTCATGGTTGTAGAATATATTCCACCATTCCCATTGCTATCTAAGCCTAATATCAGATAATCTCCCTGAACTGCTTCTGGATGAGTTTCTTTAGCATTGAAAACTGATTTTACATCGACTACTCCTTCATTTTGAAGAATTGCGCAACCTACTCCAATGTATACTCCATCAGAATCAACGACATTTTCATTTTCGGGAACCATTGAGTTTCGATCATATGTCCAAATTCTAACGCCTCCATTGGAATATTGTGTACAAGATTTTGCAGGATATGTTAACGAATCAGGAGAGTCTAGAATAGATTCGAAAACAGGCGATTTATGGTGTTCGGAACCATCATGAGACACCACAATTACGAACGCCATGAATGTCTATGAATAAAACAAGATAATAGATTCTTTACTATAAATCTCAAAGAATTGTATGATTAAGTAGAAACATGATAGCGAATCCTTCATGGAACGTATTGGCTGCGCATATAATAAAATGAGGACGTGAGGTACATGGTAGATCAACTTCCAAATCTAGGAAGAGAACAAGAAATGCTTGCAGTAATGGGCCTTGCTTCAATGGATGATTTATTTTCTGATATCCCTGAAGAAGTGAGAAGAACTACTCCTCTAGATCTCCCACCGCCACAAACAGAAGAAGAAATTTGGAAAGATGCTACGCGACTATTAGGGGCGAATGTTCCTATAAATAGCAGACCATCATTCATAGGGGCCGGACTATATGCGAACCACGTTCCTGCAATGGTCCCAATGTTGGCAACAAGAGGAGAATTTCTTACATCTTATACTCCATATCAACCCGAAGTTAGCCAAGGCATGTTACAAGCAATGTGGGAATTCCAAACTATGGTATCAGAATTAGTAGGACTTCCTGTTTCGAATGTAAGTATGTATGATGCAAGCACTGCTGCTGCTGAAGCAATTACTACAGCGGTTAGAGTCCTCAATAGAAAGGCCGAACAGAAAGACACCATATATGTTTCAGAATTGGTCCCAGAACATCGATTTAGTGTAATCGAAAATTATACGCAAGGTGGAGGAATTACAATCAAAAGGATTCCACATGATGAAAATGGTCATGTTAGTCTAGAGGCAATTAAAGAGGCTGCTGGATCTTGCGCAGTATATGTAGAACAACCTAATGCATTCGGAATTGCTGATGAAGGAATTACACAGGTCAAATCAATCATAGGGGAAAATACAGCACTTATTGTTGGAGTAAATGCAGTTAGTTTAGGCCTAATGGAGGCACCAGGGAATTATGGAGCAGATATTGTTGTTGGAGAAGGACAACCATTTGGAATAGGACCAACTGCGGGTGGCCCGATATACGGTATTTTCGCATGTAAAGAGAATTTTATCCGACAAATGCCTGGAAGAATTGTAGGATTATCCCATGATTCAGATGGTCAAAGAGCATTCACGCTAACACTTTCTACACGTGAGCAACATATTCGAAGACACAAAGCTACCTCAAATATTTGTTCAAATGAGACTTTGATTGCTTTGATGGGTGCAATGCATATGTCATTGCTAGGACCTGCGGGATTGGAAACACTAGCCATCAGAAACTCTGCTGCAGCATTGAGAACAAAAGAAGAAATTGTTTCAATTGAAGGAATTTCATTAGAACATCCTGATTCTGCTCATTTCAATGAATTCGTTGTTAGATTACCTGATTCTGCCGAATCACTCTGTCTGTTTTTAGACCAAAGAGGCATTACTCCCGGATTACCTGTTGACATTCTATTTCCAAATTTTGACCCCAATCTAATTCTTATCTCGTGCACAGATCAAACTTCTATTGGAGATGTTGAGTTATTATCTGCAGGAATTAATGCATGGATTCAGGAGGTGAGAAAATGAGCAATATTTTCTCATTTAATGGAGCAGAGGAATCAGGTTATTCTCAACCATATCCTATAGCAGATGCAGAACAAGCTAAAGCAACAATACCTACTAATCTACTACGAAAAGAAAGAGCCGGTTGGCCTACTGCCAGTGAACCAGAATTGGTTCGCCATTACACGTGGCTATCTCGAAGGAATTTTGGAATTGATACTGGATTCTATCCTCTTGGATCATGTACAATGAAACATAACCCTCGAATAAACGAAAAAATCGTTCAACTGGCAGGAATGAATGATATTCATCCTTTAGCACCAGAGAACCATTTGCAAGGACTAATGTCTATTTTCTTTGAAATGCAAGAAATGCTAGCTCATTGCGCAGGGATGGATGCTGTAACCCTACAGCCAGTAGCAGGTGCTCAAGGAGAATTTACTGCTATTCGGTGTATTCAAGAGTATCATCGAATGATTGGAGAAGAACATAGAGACAAGGTAATTGTTCCAGATTCCGCACATGGTACTAATCCAGCAAGTGCAGCAATGTGTGGATATTCGATTATCGAAATTCCTTCTGGAGAGGATGGAAGACTAGACCTCGATGCATTACGAGCAGTTGTAGGAGAAGATACGGCGGCAATGATGATTACCAACCCTAGTACTCTAGGTGTTTTCGAACCAGATATAGCAGAAGCAGCAAAAATTGTTCACGAAGCAGGAGGTCAAATGTACTACGATGGTGCGAACTTTAACGCAATCATTGGAAGAACAAATCCAGGACTAATGGGATTTGATGCAGTACATTACAACTTGCATAAAACATTCAGTCAACCACATGGAGGAGGAGGACCAGGTAGTGGACCAATAGGAGTGAAGGAACATCTCGCAGAATTCTTACCATCTCCTATTGTATCTAGAAGACCTGCAGAAGAAAAAGAAATTGGGGCATGCGATGGATGGTGGTATACTTGGCAAAAACCAGAAAAATCAATTGGCAAAGTACAGCAATGGCACGGAAACGCAGGAGCAGTTGTTCGTTCATGGGCATTTTACCGACGTTATGGAAAAGATTTGACAACAATGTCCGAGCATGCTGTTCTTAACGCAAATTATCTACGGTATAAAATCATGAATCCTGAACCAGAAGTTCTTGAGAAAATTCATGCCATGCCTGTTGACGGTTGTCCTGCAGAAGTAGTGAAACACGAATTTACTTTGTCAATGTCTCCACTTGTTGATGCTGTTGGAGTAAATGGAAAAGATGTTGCAAAACGTCTTCTTGATTATGGATATATGGCACCTACTCTTTATTTCCCGATGATTGTACCTGAATGTCTAATGATTGAACCTACTGAAACTGAATCTAAGGAAGAATTGGATTTGTTTGCAGAAAATTTCCATAAAGTTTTGAGCGATGATCCTGAAATTCTTACTAGTGCTCCACACAATACTGATGTGAAAAGAGTTGACGAAGTATGGGCTGCAAGAAACCTAATTCTTCGACATACTGATGAATAATCGGAATCGATTCTACTATGAAATATTCAACTATTTTACTCGTGGAATAATGCACACTATCAATAGGGAACTCGTCCTTGAAACATACATGACTAGTAGTGCGAGGCATTCGCGTTGCTATCTTCTTCTCTCCATTTTTCTTCTTTCATTGGCCTCTTTTGGTGCAAATTCAACTCAAGCCGCTGAAAGTAACGTCCCCCTAGACCCATGGACATTTGTCGATTCAAATACAGACATCAGAATGACTAGAATAACAACTGCAGGTAGCGATTTAATCCTCTCAAGTTTTGTTGAGAATGATAATACAATTCGAACAAAATTATTCCATCCAGATGTGAACAATCTTCCAATAATTGTTATTCATCAAGAAACAAACGGAATTATACAAAGTCTAGAGGTAATCGGAGAAGAATGTGAAGGTTCAGATCAATGTAAATTACATTTTGCTTTCACAGTAGTAACCACAGGAGCTTCAAACACTGGTTCCCTCAAATATGCATTATACGAAATTGATTCAATTAATCGTTCAATCAGTGAAATTATTCCTCCTCAATCCATTGTTTCTAGAGATAATTTGAGAGATGTTGCCCTTGCAATTGATTCTAAAGGTGCAGTACATATCACTTGGACTGATTCCCATGACCCTTCAGGAATTCTACATGGAACCGATCAAATCAGATATGCGATGCTACAACTAATTATGCCACAAACAGTAGGAGGGATGGCTCCCTATGCAGATGCACTCATTTCGGATACTTTGCTAACTACAAATTACGGCTCGAAGGGCCATTCATCTATAGCGATAAATAGTGATGATAGAGTAATTGTTGCTTGGGATGACGTAAGAGGTTCTTCAGTAGAGATGGTATTCATTATGCCTACTCCGACAAATGGTTACATGAATGGAGAATGGTCGGATATTTGTACAGTCTTATACGGAGGAAGTTACGATGTTGGAACCTTACCAAGCCTAAAGGAAATGGCAGATTCAAATGGCATATTGCTTATGGAAACGATTTATGGCCTTCATGACCAAACTCCTACTCAAGCTAATCAAAATAACTGTCAGGGATACAATACAAATCAAAGAAGTAGAAGTACGCCATTATCAGATACTGATGATTCAGGAGGAATTAGGAGACTTCAAGACACAATTTACAACGGACAAACTCCTTCTCCTTGGTGGCTAGATGAACGAGAACATTGGGGCCCTGGAACTACATGGGCATGTATGTCATGGAAAGATGGAAATGGGAATACAGGTAGTCAAGCTAATCCCCCTACTTCAAGCGACCATAGATGGAATGAAGGCGCTACCCACATAGTAGTGCCATTCGGAGTTGAAGGCCCCTATCAAGGAGATCCTGCACAAAATAGTAATGATCGTAGTAGCATTGTAGAAGCACATCGAAGATGTATCGACGGAGGGACGATTGTAGCTCCTGTCTACGCTTATCCAGTAAACAATCCAAGTGATGTTTTCGATAATATGCTTGATCTTGCATGGTGTCCAGATAGTGGAGTAAATACAGTTAGCAAAAATTGTCCAGGGACATCAACTCAAACTCGAAATATGTCCAGTCAAGTCATTGGATGGAGGCAAACAAATGGCAATCTTGGAGAACAATGGGATGCAATATCTGCATTGGCCAATCTAGGAACAAGAGATATTTGGATGACTGCCTTGGATCCATGGGGGCTGATTTCTAGTAGTTCATCTTTCGTTAATGGTTCATCAGCTACAAATTACGATTCTAATCAAGGCAGGTATGTCGAACGAATTGGAGCAGCAAATTTAGGTAATCTAGTAATCATTAATGATACAGCATTAATTGAGAATGATGCCTTAAGTTCTAACCCAAGAATCGCATTCGATGATGACCAGCATTTGCACCTAGTTTGGACGGATGGGTGGACCCATTCAAATTTCAACCAATTACCTACTGAAATTCTCCATAATAGATTCGATTTACCAGATCTTAGTTTACAAATAGGAAATCCGGATGGACTAGATTCCACTGATTTTGGTTCATTTACAACATTGGTTCCAACCAATGTCAGTATAATCGAAAGTGGAACAATTCAAGAGAATTGGGCAGATCATGATGCAGACTTGTTTATTGATTCAGATGGGACCATTCATGTCGCATGGGTTGATGCTCTTTCACCTAATGGCGATGATAAAATCGTTCACTCCACATTGACAGCTCCTTCGAATTTTCCAGGAGGGAATTTTCAAACTAATCGAATTAATGTAGAAAATGGAGCTTCGGATAAAAATGGGATTAGACCAACGTTTTCAAACATGAACGGAGAGCGTCCTTCAATTACAGTAACGAATTCGGGAATTACTACAATTTCGTATACGTCCAAAGGAGATTGTGCATCTGCTGGTGGTTCAGTATACAATCTCTGTATAGGCAGATTAGCCCCCAGTCTGCATGTCATAAGGGGCGCTACTGATGAACTATTAGACATAGAAATTGAGCCTGGAGAATTAGGCGAAATAAATTTAGAAATCGCTATCAGAGATGGCACCGGCCTTGCTAAATTAGACATCGATCTTTCTAGTCCCACCGGAATAGGATGTGATGATTGGATTACCAGTTTTAAATTCACACAAAATAATACTCCTGCTACTTTACCAATTCAAGATATTGTAATTGGTTCTGTCCCTCTACAAATTACTGCTATTTTCCAAGCCCCAAACGGAGATAATTTGGAAGATGGTGCGTCTTGCGAAAAACAACTTGTAGCCACAGATAAAGGTGGGATGTCTGCTGATATCTCCGTAACTGCTTCATTGATAGTTAATCGAACAATGGACCTTCGAATTATGCAATCTTCTATTGCGATTGAACAAGGAAGTGAAGACGGAGTCACTATAGAAATAGAAAATACCGGAAATGTGCCGATAGATGTTCTAATTACTGACTCGACTACCTCTAGCGGCAGGTTAGATTGGCAATTACCCAATGATTGGGAAATCCAATTCATACAAACTGTCAGATTAAATCCAGGTCAATCTACTAGCGCATACGCTTTGATTAGTGTCCCTCTGAATGCAGTCGCTGAAGAAGTAGAACTAAGAGTAAATGCATGGATACAACAAGATTCCACTCCAACTGTAGAAGAAGGAACTTCTGTTTGGAGAACATTTACCGTAGATGTTGGAATTAAACGTTCAGGAAACATTGTTCTCGAATTATATGACACCTCAGAAAATATTGAGCCAGGAGAATGTCATGCATTTGAGATATTAATTAACAAATACCATGGAGATGGAGAAGTAATTATTTCAAATTTGAATAATGAAGACACTACTGGCAATTTCTTCTTCGAGTACGATCTTAGTAATGTAGGCGGAGGAGATTCATTACCATACACTGCTTTACTAGCACGAAATACAGTTTCATCGATTACTGTTAGTGTTTGTGCGAATAGTTGGGCAGAAGCAGGAAAGACCCACCTGATGGGCATAGATGTTAGTTTAGTTGACGATATTACAATTGGAGATGATATCGAATTTTCTACAACAGTAACTGCGGTTCATGATCTAAAAATGACCTTGTTGACAGATGAAGAATTTGAAGCGATTACTGGAGAGAGATATGAATTTAGAATCGCAATTCAAAATCAAGGAAATATATTGGAATTAATTGAACCGAAATACAACGTTTTGGAAGATTCTTCTTATGGAATTCAGATTCAATTTGCAGAAGACTCTCCTGAAACAATTAATCTGGGTCAAAGTGCGGACTTGGTTGGTTTCATAGAAGTAAATGATGAGGCAAGAGCAGGGCTGAATGCTATTCAATTGAGTCTGAATGATGAATCTCCAGAAATAGAAATAAGAATTATTATTCCATTAAGAATCGATATGGATCTTCAATTACTAGGAGGAGATTATGGCGAAATTGAATCTGATGGAGAAATTACTTGGACATTTTTGATAAATAACAACGGAAACGCCGCTGATCGTGCTTTTCTAACATTACATGAAAATGGAGAGCAGGGGATTGAAAGTTTAGCAAATAGTCTACCTTTGCCTGGATTCATTGTTTCTATTCATGAAGGCAGTTTAGTAGATAATGAACTAGGAGCTAATATTGGGATTGATTCAATGGGTAAAGCATTGTTAGAATCTATCGACGCAGGCGAAGAAAGGATTGTCAGAGTTCACGTAGTAGTAGAAGATGCTAATTTCCCATCAATTGAAACACAACGTTTTGGAATCAAAATTAACTCTGAGTATGGTGGAAAATCAGAAGGGGGAGACCCAGATTCTACACCTGGATGGATTGCCGAGGGTGATTATGATAAAAACGAACAAATCCTTCAAGTTGAATTCAAAGCATTAGACCTAAGTTTTGGAGAAATCACACAAACAAAATTTGGTAATCAAGTAGATATTACTGCCGAATTAATCAATGAAGGTAATTTGAATGGAGAAAACATAGTAGTAATTGCTTGTCCAAATGTTAGCCCCACAATGCTTACCTTGGGAGGATGTTCGAATGGGGAAATAAAATCCACAATTCCTAGTATTAATTCAAAGAATGGAAATGAAGCAGGAAATAGAAGATTTACCATTCGAGTAGATGGAACCGATTCAATGGATTGGACTCTTCAAATCGACCCTGAAAACAGATTAGTAGACATTGATCGAGAAAATAATATCGTAACAATTACCGTTGAAAAGGAAGAAAATAGTGGATTTTTCGAAGGTTTTATTGATTCATCGGATGATAATTTCTTGAACATCCTAATTGCAGGATTGTCTGTAATAGTTGGAAGTTTAATGGTGATATTGTTATTCATTCGTTCTTCCAGAAAAAGGAGTATTCGAAAAGACCCTTGGATTAAGGAATCTCGAGCATGGGCAACCAATGAAATTCCAAGTACTCCTCAAAGCCCTAATTCAGTACCCATACCTCCAGGTATACCGGCAAATACTAATTCACAAACACCAATAGACCCATACTCTGACCTTGATGAAATGAACATTGGAGATTTACTTGGAGACCTTCTTTGAGCGAAGGAGCAATACACGCTGACTATTTCCCATGCTCATGTCAGAGGTCGCCGACACTGACTGGGTACATGGGCGGCCCGAATGGTGGAGAAGTACTGCTGGAAAACTTCCAACAAAATCACATGGAATATTTGGCACTATTATTGATGAAGGAGAAAATGCAAAATCCGTACCATCTCAATTTGAATGGGAAATTACTCCTCCAATAGATTGGAAAATAGCAGATAGTAAGAAAGGTGGAAATGGATGGATGAGACAGAGGTATAAACCACCTGCTAGATCGATTTTGTTACCTTGTTCGTGGTCGATTTTCTTCCTAGTTGCAACAATTATTCCCTTAGTTTTTCCAGGTCGCACACCAAATGACCAAATCGCTGCATTAGTCCTATTTTTGTTGACTTGGAGTCTAATTTTCATTCCTGCTTGGATGGCACAAAATGAAATGCCAAGAGGAGGAGGATGGATGATAGGGAAAAATACCATTTTATTCCTAATTCTAGGAACTATCGTATTTCCCTTACATATCATTATTGAACCAAAAATAGGATGGATTTCATATGCACTTTTCTGCGGGGCTTGGTACTCACAAATCCTTAGATTCCAAGAAGGTTTTAGAATACCTTCGAACAGATGGATTCTTCCTTTTGAACACTCCAAATGGAGCAAAGAGATTCTTGCAGACGATTGGGAAATTTGTTCAATAAAATGGAGAAATGGACCAATAGCAATTCATACAACCATTTCCGGTTTAGAATTACATGGAACAAGTAGATCTGGTGAACGTTTCATAGCATTTCATTTTCATGGCCCTCAAGGTTGGTTGAATGACCCATTTACTAAGCAAATGGAATCTAGTCCTATACAAAAATATCTGATCCTCCCTCCAATTAAATCAGAAGGGAAAAAATGGAATCCAAGGTTCCTTCAGAAAAACGTAAAATCAAGCGAGTCAGAGTGAGGTGATAAAATGAAAACTAAATGGAAACAACCTTCCCAGAATAGTATCGATGCAATCGCTCATGGTATGATTTTCGCTGACGGTTCAGAATTTGATGTGAGGCTAACTATTGATGGAGAATTAGCTCTTCATCACAATGCTAGAATCGAACTAGAAGGTGCAAAAGAAGGATTGAATCCTTACGTTGAACAAAACCACTCAGATGACTTACGCGCAGCAGGGTTTGATATTTTCTCAGATTTAATTGAAGATTCAAGAATCAAATCAAGTTGGATAAATGGTTGTGCTACTGCCTGCATAGAAATCAAGCGTCCGCATCCAAAGGCAAAAATTACAGGGAGTTATTTCAATAGACAAGGAATGACAGAACATGTATCTAAAATAATGAGAAATATCGAGGAACATCTGTCTCCGCTAGATATTCCTGAACGTAATACTGTAATCTACTCATTTGACTCAGAAACCATGGAGGCGCATAAATTATCAAAAATCAATATTCCAGCAGCAAAAATCAATCCTTCCATTAGGCCATGGGGTCCAGCCCCAATACGAAGGGCTATGGCTCTTCCATCATTTGGAAAAAGAACTGTTTTGGGTATGGTAAAACATTGGAAAGAAATTGGTTGCCCTGTTCTCCCCTTAGCACTGAAACATCTGTATTCATGGTCAAAATATCTACATCTTGGGAAAACATATTCTTTCAAAGGAAAATCTATGTTACAACTTAACCAAGAAAGAAGGGGATTTCCAATTCATGTTTGGCCAACACCTATGGAAATAGAAAAGGACATTATTTCTGGTGGATTTACCGCGCTGAGTGATTTAATGGACCCAACAATCATTCGTACTCCTCTAGGACAAACTCGATGGCTAAAACCAGGAACTCAACCATTGGATGAGGATTTAGAACAGAAAATGAATGGATTATCCAGTGATGAAAATGCTAAACATCTATTGAAACTTGCAAGTGAAAGACCTGCATGGGTAAATTTAGATCTAAAAGAAAGACAAGAAGTAATTGATAGATTAGGGCGAAAATTATCGTGGCCTGAAATCAAAGCAGATGAAGGATCTCCGCCTTGGGAAATTCCACGATTTATTGGACATAGAGGGGCAGGGAAAACATTCCGTGAAGGTTAATCATAATCTTCTAACTGGTTGGTCACGAGCAATATATTTCGGACGATAAATTGGGACTCCTTTTCCGCCTCTAGCATTTCTTTCATCAACTATCTGAGCAGAAATTCCAATTACTCGAGCCCATCCAAAGAAAGTTGTATAATATTCTGGTTTTCTAAATCCTGCATTGTATAGTAAGGTTCCAGATACTAAATCTACATTCGCATTAGGATTGCTAATTTTCGGATTCTCCCCCAATACTCGAGGAGCAACGTCTCTAAGAGTCCTTACAGTTGCAAACAAGGGATCATCTGGACAAACCTCTTCTCCAATTTTCATCTGAACAGTTGCCCTCGGATCTTCGGCTCGAAGTACTGCATGGCCAAAACCAAATATTGGTCTTTTAGCAGCAAGTTCACCTCGTACAAAGGCCTCCACTTCAGTAGAATCTGATGTTCCCACCTTCTGAACAAATTCCAAACAAGACTGATTTGCTCTTCCATGTAATGGGCCACTCAAAGCATTCATTGCAGAGGCAATGGATGCAAAAAGACTTGAACGACTTGAGGCTACTGCTTTACCTGCAAACGTGGAAAGATTTCCACCCCCATGATCCATATGTAAAACTAAAAATGAACGGAGAATTCTTTCTGCACGTACTGCATTTTCACCTTCCATTCCTAACATTGAAACAAAGTTACCTGCCATCCCCAATGATGGATTTGAAGGATTAGATAAACTTCCTCTGCCACCCCTAGACATGAATAGGCGAGCCATGAGTTCGGGCATCCATGCGATTAAGTTCATTGCATCAGCTGCGACATCATCTTCATTTTCCGCTCGTGCTAAAGACATAATTCCCATGCTTAGCCAATCCATCGGATGACCTTGCCCTTCCCCAATTGCATCAAAAATCGCCAATGAATCTGCTGGGATTGTGGCACGTTCTGCTAAATTTTCTTTCCAATTTTTCGATTCATTTTCATCGGGCATCTTCTTATTGAATAGCAAAAATGCTGCATCTTCAGGATCGATGTCTGCAAGATCAGCAATTGGGTATCCTGCATAATGGACGCCATCTATAGGGTCTACAAAGGAAGTCCCACATGTTCCAACAGGAATTCCACGCATTCCCGTATCAAGATGTGACTCTAGGACTTCAAACAAAATATCTTCGTCAGACATGCCCAACCCTCGGTGTTAGATTGGAACCAGACAGTTCACATGAAGAACCCTTTGGATATATTTCTGAAGAATAATACCGTGAAGTTTGAACCATGAAGATGATTCGGTAAAATATGGGACGACGAAGAGCAGAATGGTGGGAAGCAGGAATTCGCTTCACATGTCTACCGAATTGCGGGAGATGTTGTGATGAACCATATGGTCTAGTATACCTATCTAGAGAAGATGTCATTAGAATTTCAAGTAATTTTGGAATTGAACCAGAAAAATGGTTGGAGTCAGATGCTAGAAAAACACATGATGGACGATATGTTCTCAAATCTACTCCCGAAAAAGGAACGTGTATTTACATTCAAGAAGACAAAGGTTGCAGAATTCATTCTGTGAAACCCGCTCAATGCTCAGCATTTCCATTTTGGAAAGAAAATATTCGAGATGACCCCTCATGGAGAAATACAATCGAAATTTGTCCAGGATTAGTTCATCCTGATGCAATCTTAATCGATGGAGAGACTATTCAAGCACATATTGAAGCCGATGCACATGCTGAAAGGAGTTTCAAAAAGTGGTAAAAATTAGACTGGCATCTTTACTCTACGTTTTCGAAGACGAGCCGTCCCTCTTGAGGAAGCTTCAGTCTTATGATGAGGTACCTGACCGGGTGCAGGTTTTAGTATAGGATACTGAATTTCAACTGTAATTTCAGAAGGGTCAAATGGGGTAATTTCTCCAATTTCTTCACCCAATGGTGTTTCAGAAATTGTTTCCAATTGTCCTTCAAGGGCCAACAAACGGTCGGTAAGGGCAACTAGATCACTTGGAGTAGTTGAAGACATTCTTTCTTGAATCCCTGACAATTCTCTTTCTATTTCATGAAGTGCATACCTACGACGATGCAGTTCACTTTCAGCATCAAAGAAGCGACTCTCTATTTGTCCGCTTAATGAATTAGAAATTCTTGATGATGGTTTCGAACTAGGCAAAGGAGAAGAAGGAATCAAACGACCACTAGGAAGTTCAAAGTTTGAAGGAGTCCATTCATCTTGTAATGATTTTTCGGGAGTTGACATATCTATCTGGGGGTCAAAACCCTTCGGCAATACATCATCTAATACTTCTTCTACTAATTTTTTGCCAACTAAATCAGGGTCCCATTGACTTTGGATTTTTGATCTAGGAGAAAGACTTCGCCCATCTAACAGTATTGAAACATCCTTCTCATCTACTGGAACAAATCCCTCAGAAATAGAGGAGAGAACAATTTGAAGAGCATTCAGTGAACCTGCCCAAGTAGGAGAATGTTGGGCAATATATGACAAAATATCTTCATCGATAGATGCTCCTTCTGCAATGCTTCTTCTTCTAAGGTGTGCAATCAATGTTGCAATCCCTGGATCTTGTAATGTACCAATTGCAGCTCCAGTTAATACTTGCCTCAAACTACTAGTTGGAATTGAATCAAAAACCTCCATAGAACGAGTAGTGCAAACAATCTGAATACCATGGTCAAAAGCGATATGAAGAAGGCGTCCTAAGGAATCGTCTGTTCCATGAGAAATTATTTCATGGATATCATCAACTAGTATTGCTCCTGCTTGTCTAAACGCCTCTTCGCAGTTTGAAGGACAATCAATTAATGAAGACCCCTCAATCCGAAATATACTACGATGAGGCATCACACTTTGAAGGCTATTTCCTAGTGCAGAAATAAAGTGAGTTTTACCAGTGCCAGGCCCGCCAACTACAACAAAGGGATTGAGACGATGTCCAGGTTCTTCCATAATCAAATCTGCACCCCTAGCAACTGCATGATTTTCCGGAGAAGTATGCCAACGAGACCAAGATAATAACAAACGAGGTTCGTGAATTTCTGGCCATGAAAAATTTTGTTCCAAACTAGGTGATTCTGCTAAATGTTCATTTTCGATTAACGGCTCAATAGATGGTTTAGTTCCTCTCTGTTCGTCAAGAACTTGTCTCCAAATAGAGCGACCAAGAACGTTTCTTGATTTTGGAGGGGGTATATTTTCACGGAGGCGACGAATTCCCTCTAAAACATAATCCGTTTTATTTTCATCACCGAGAAGTCTTTTTTCAGCAGCTTTAGGGTCAGAACGACCAAGGAGATTATCGACAGTTGAAAGTCCTCTAGGGCCTGAACGACGTTGAATATAATGCTCGAGAGAAGGAGTTGCTTTTTCCTCAATTGGGGGTTCTTCCCCCAATCTTTCCTTAACCGATCGAACCGCATCGGATAATTTTCGAGTCATCTTGAGCCCTCCATACCTTCCAATAACTGTAATGCTTCAATAGGTGATTTTTCAACTATCGACATTATTTCACCTATGTTTTCTCCCTTTTCAACCAATAATGCCAAACGGTCATAAAAATCATGAGGGAGTTCAGTGGATTCAATTCTGCTTGTTTTCAGTGCAGTAAAATCTCTACGTTGCTTGTGAGATGCTGATGCGAATTCTCTTGCAGTGGAGGGAGGGTCACGAGAAATTGTTGTATTCTTAGATTTTCTAGAATTTGAATGTACAATTTCATGACGTCTTGCATCTTCCAGCCCTTTCGGCATCCAAACACCGTCAATTTCACGAGAATTACGAAGAATATCTGCACTAGAATCAACAGAAGAATTCTCTATCTTTCGAAATTCAGGAATTTCTTTTCCTGAAGAAGGAATAGCAGCAAAAGGATTTGATTCATTGCTTTGCTCAACGATTTCTTTCCATCTCTCCGCCGCTTCTCTTAATCCGTCTGTCCTAATTTGATGCTCTTGTGGAGGAGTTTTTCTTCTTACTCTAGACTTAGGCTTATGATCAATGGTAGCGGATTTGGGGCCAACTCGCTTTACTTTTGTTGTTTTTGTGGGACGATTTGGACGAGGAGATGTAGTTACCAATACAACTTCTTGAGGAACTATTGAATCCTGTTTGATTTCTTCTACATCATTATCGAATGGAATTGAAGGAGAAAGTTCCTCTATTTCTCTATTCGAGGACGGTTCAATTGCCCACTCTGGTAAATCAAAATCTTCTGGTTCTTGAATAGCTATTTCTTCGACAACCTCATCAGAAGGAAATTCATCAATCTCATTTTCATCTACTTCAATGGGTAAAATAGTCGATTCAGATTTCCATTGATTCATTAAACTTCCAATATCTGGTCGAATGTCTTCTACTGGTTCAGGTAATTCACTAATTTCTGAATCAAGTGAAAAATTTGTCTCAGGTGTGCTAACTTCATTTGGAATTCTAGGCTCTGCAATAGTAGTCATTGCATGAATGATAAAAGGATGTCCGGCCAACTTAGCTCCTTGTCCCCCCCACAACGCGGCGGTATGTGTGTCTAACATTTCCATCTCCCTTTGCAATAATGCTCGTTCTTGAGGAGACATGGCCAATCCATCGATTGGACATAATAGCAAATCATCAGATTCTGCAACTAAATCGGTTAAATTCCTAATAAAATCATATACTCTATCGAATCCATGTAAGCCTATCAAAAATTCAAGGCCATCTATCACAACAACTGCTCGAGGATTAGCAAAAAAGAAATCTTCAATTTTCCTCATTATACCTTCTAAACTCGGACCAATATCTCCCTTATTCACTGGTCTTTCTGTTAATCTAACCGAGGAGGATTCATGAATTGCAAATCTGCTTCGCAAACGTTCAGGAGGGAGACGACTGAAAACAAGAAGTGGGCGACCCAAGGAAACTAGATTTGAAGCAATTCCAAGTACACTATCTGGAATCTCGTCATCTACCAACCAACTCTGTCCGGGAGCAAAACATGGCCCTTCAGAAACAACTGAGACTTGGCGGGATTTCTCAAATGGAATTGATTCAGCACCCTCTCTTGAAAACTCTGACTCGATACTAGTCCATCTGCTCTTAGTTCGCCCCAAAGATACAAGATCTTGGTGACGTCTATCAGACCACCAAGGCTGTTCCTGAAGATTTTGAATATCTGAACTCAATAATCTAGAATATGGGTGCAAATCCATTGATTCAGGTATATGTAATCCTTCATGAACAGAAATCCTTGCATCATCCATTGCTGATTCATGGAGGCACTTTTCCATTGCATCCTTACCACCAATATTAGATGAATGAATATCCGTAGCAAGTGACATTATTGGCATTCCATCAATTATTCCAAGATTCCCTAAAAAACCATCATTAGAGGCTCTTTCAACACGGATATGTCCATCGAATCTAGATCTTGTTGCATCTAACATTAAAAGTGCCAAAACACCTGGACCTCCCCTACGACGTTCAATTACTTCTCCATCTGGAAGCTCCGTCATGAGAGAACCCTCGTTTGAATGCGTCCTCAACCCTTCTTGAACCCCTCTCCTGAATTCAGGGCCCTGAACTTCATTTTACGAATAATTTTGAATTTGCAAATAGGTTCAAGCGCTTTAACCTAATCAAATCACATAAGAAGGCATATATTGGGGTCACATCAAGCCGAATCTATTGGAAAAAAGGAGGAAATATCATGAAAGAGACTTTACCTCTATGGGAAATTGACGAGATTCGACAAGACATAATTGGAAAATTTCAGATTTTACCTATTTTAATTACAATAATTGCAGTATTTTCAGGATTTGGATTACTTGCAAGTTCGCAACTAATTGGCACATCAATCATTGTTCTATCCTTTATTCCAACATTCATTATCTTAAAACGACTGAAAAATATCCAATCGATTCGAAAAGCCTTGCAAATTATTGGAGTGGATGATGGACATCCGTGGCACCCAGCTGAGGAAGGAGAAAGTACCAAAACGAGTGTGAAGAATGTGATTGGAGAATGGATTAATCTCCCTTATTCAGTGGATGTATACTTGCATGAAAATCAAATCACTGGAGGGTGGACAGTAAGAAATGCAGATGAAGAAATATTACTTAATATTGGTTCGGAAATAAGTATTAGCGACGCAATAAATATCGAGACATACGTCAATCAAGCTCTAATTCTCTCAAGAGCTCAAGAATTTGATCAAGACCCTACACTCAAAGATGCCAGAATGAGAGAGAATTCTGCTGAAGGATTTCTAGAAAGAGAATGGTTGGATACTAGTCCAGGTCAAGTTGAAATTGAATTTGGACAAATGGGGCGCGCTAGAGAGATACTCGGAAAATCCAAAAATTCTACTCTTTCGGCTTTAGATTCCGAAGAATAATGGTAACTTCATAGAGTGGAACAGTCAAAAACTCTGTTGTGGAAGACTGGCGCGAGAGAATTTCAAACCTACCTGAAGAGCATCCTGAGATGTTTCAAGGCGGGACTCTAAGCCAATTCTTCCTTCGTTGGCCCCTTACTCTTTCTCATCCCACATTTGTTGGAGCATTCTATGGCTTACTAATTTCGCTAGCATTATTGGCTCCTACTCTCATGGATCAAACTTCAATCGGAGAATCATTGGGCAACTCATTCAGAACTTGGTCTATTACTGCCCTTACGATTATCCTTATTTGTGGAATTCTTGGTGGATTTAGTGCAATCATAATCGCAATTACAAAACGTATACCACTGAGATTAGATAGAAAAAGAAAATTCATTTTCCCCATTCCATTTATTGGATTGATTCTATTCACTGCATCAATTCTAGAGCCGACATTAGGAATTCCAGAACAACTTGGTTGGGTGTTAATATTAGCACCGGGGCCACTATATGTCCATCTATCCTACGCGCCAAGGTGGAGAATCTTGGATCGGATGGCTAGAGGTTTGAAACCCATGGAAGGCCCTATTGAAGTTGGCAAAAAGAGAGAATCGGAAGATCAAGACCTTCTAGACGCAATAGACGAAATTAGCGAAGAATAATCAAATCAATCCAATTGATTTGCCCGCTTTTTCAAAAGCGGCAAGGACTTGATTGAGATCTTCTCGAGTTAATCCAGCAGACATTTGTGTCCTTACACGTGCCTTATCTCGAGCCACCATTGGGAACACTATTGCACCAACCATCACTCCAGATTCTCTCATAGCAGATGAAAGACGCTTGGCCGTTGATGATTCGCCACACATTACTGGAATAATTGGAGTAGTCGAAACACCTGTGTCAAATCCCATGGATTCTAATTCGCTTCTGAAATAATGTGTATTTTCCCACAACTTCTGAACATGTTCTGGTTCATCGATTATGACCTCCACAGCTGCTTTCTGGGCTGCCGCAACTCCTGGAGGCTGACTTCCTGAGAGTAACCATGACCGACTATGATTGAGTGCATGAAGGCGCATCTGTTCTGTACCTGCAACAATCCCTCCTTGGACTCCCATCGCCTTAGAATAGGAACCCACTTCGAAATCTACTCTTCCTTGAAGACCAAAATGAGCAACTATTCCTCTCCCATCACCTAATACTCCCTCTCCATGACAATCATCAACGAAAACCATAGCATCATACTCTTCCGCTACTTCGACTATTTCATCTAATGGAGCAATATCTCCGTCCATACTGAATACTCCATCTGTAATAATCAATTTTCGCTTTGCATCGTCGTTATCTTTCAACACCTCTTCTAATGCGCCAACATCATTGTGAGGATACACTGCACGCTGAGCCTTAGTTAATCTAACTCCATCAATTATTGAGCCATGATTAAGTTCATCCGAGATGATAATGTCTTCTTTACCATTCACTAAAGTAGGAATTAATCCTACATTTGCAGTATATCCTGCAGAATAAATCAATGCCGCTTCGACACCCTTGAAATCAGCAGCAACTCTTTCCGCTTCTAAATGAATGTCCATTGTTCCTGCAATTGCCCTAACTGAACCGCTTCCCGCCCCATACAACCGAGTTGCTTCTATTGCTGCATTAACGACCTTGGGATGAGTGGATAAATTTAGATAATTATTTGCAGACAACATAATTGTCTCTTTTCCATCAATAGAAACACGAGGTGCATTGGCAGATTCCAATACAGGTGGATCCCAATTCAAACCTGATTCCTCAAGTTCTACGTATCGTTCTCTCATCCAATCAAGGTCCTTGGCCATACAACTGCGATGTTCATGCCCATCATGATGGTTCCGTTCATCGCTGATTTGAAACGAAAGGACATCGAGGATAGAATATGGGCAACACTAGTGCTACAATATTAGGAATCGCCCAAGATGGAGGAGTCCCCCACCCAGGGTGCTACTGCAAAACCTGTGAAGAATATTCAAAAAACAACATGAGAATCTCTCCTACATCTTTAGGAATCAAAGATGGAGAACAATTTCATCTTGTTGACGTAAGTAGAGACTTAGATAGACAACTGCGAATAATCGGTATACAAACAGTAACAGATATTTGGTTAACTCATGGCCATTTAGGGCACATAGACGGGCTGGGATTATTTGGAAAGGAAGTAATGAACTCAAAGGGAATTAATCTCCATGCTAGTTATTCAATGATGGAATTAATACAAAATACTCCAAATTTGAAAAAAATGATACAAAAAGGGATATTTATTCCCTGCCAATTCAACAGTAATGAGGTCATTCAAAGTTCAGATACTCTGACAATTACTCCAATTCAAGTCCCCCATAGAGACGAATTTACAGATACTCATGGATTCATTTTTGAAGGGCCAACAAAATCATTATTTCATCTTCCAGATCATGATTCATGGAAAGAAACGTTGGAAACGGCAGGAAATGAAAATGTCCACGATTGGTTTTCTTCATTAAATATTGAAATCATCTTACTTGATGGAACATTTTGGTCAAAAAACGAATTATCGCGACAAAAAGATGTCCCTCACCCACCAATATTGGAATCATTAGAACTGCTGGGGAACAAAAAAGAACAAAATTATGACATATATTTCATCCATATTAATCACACGAACCCTCTACTTAATCCCAATTCTAATGAAATCCGTATCCTGAACGATTCAGGATGGAAACTCTCCAAAGAAGGAGATGAATTTCCACTTTAAGCAATCAAACGGAATAGGTAAATGGTGCGACTATTCGCAATAGAACATGCGCCTCTCGGGAACTGTCAGTAGTGGACTTGGAAGGGCCGCCGTTTTCATGTCACAATCGCATTACCAAGACCAATTTCGCAAGATTTTAGGGGCAACTGCATGGCCTGGAACATTAAATGTCCATGTCGAAAAAAAAGATTTGAGCAATTATATTGCTTTACGACAAAAATCTGGAATTGATACTTTGGATCTCGATGAAGAAATTATTCAAAGTGCATCAGAAATAGACACATCAGCTATTAATGCACTGAGAATACGGGGATTTCTTAGAGAAGGAAGATCATTTGGAGGATCCTCGGCATTTTTAGCAAAAATAGGCACTTCAGAATCAAAGGATATCCC
>PAOZ01000053.1 GCA_002708695.1 Methanobacteriota archaeon
GATGGTTGTAATGATTGTGTATGTAATGGCGGAGAATGGGCTTGCACTGAGAAGGATTGTTCATCACCGAGTGATTCCTCAACAATTGCAGGTATTTCCATGCTGGATTTGTCAACTCGTCAGATAATACTCGTTTTCCTAGGAGTAGTTCTCTTTATTGGATTAATTCTGCTTCGTTCGAGGAAATCAGTTTAGTCTTCCGCTATCTTCTATTGCTTTTCTGAACCAATTGACATTTTCATCTGTTAGATTATCCCATTTACATTGCCAAGACCAATTTCCTTCTATTGTTCCAGGTGTGTTCATTCTAGCTTCTGATCCAAGTTTTAAAACATCTTGCAATGGAATTACTGCTAAATTTGACACTGAGTTAAGAGCTTCAATTACTGTTTCTTCTACTGGTTTTACACCCCAACCAACTGTGGTATCATTATCATGTGTTCCAGTATACACTACTGTGTCACTAGTATGATTTTCAGGATTGTGAGGGTTATTTTGATCATTATTTGAAAACTGAAGAATCACCATTCCAGGTAAATTATGCCGTTTTCTAAGTTCTATGACACTTTCAGGAATTATTCCTAAATCTTCTGCTACAATATTTCCGTTAGTACTTGAAATAATTTCAGATAGAAAATCACCCCCTGGTCCTTTAATCCAAGATCCATTTTCTGCTGTTAGATGGTGAGCAGGAATCGACCATGCGGAATCGATTGCTCGAAAATGATCAATTCGGACGATATCAAAAAGTTCGAACATTCTATTCATCCTATTTTTCCACCATCTGAAATTTTCTTCCTTATGGACAAGCCAGTTGTATAATGGAGTCCCCCATCTTTGACCTGTTTTTGAAAAATAGTCTGGGGGGACACCCGAAACATGAGTGGGTAATCCCTTTTCATTTAGGTGAAACCTCTCTGGAGAGGCCCAAACATCTGCAGAATCGTGTGATACAAAGAATGGAATGTCCCCATATATTCGAATTCCCTTTGTTTTTGCAAGTTCTTTCATTTTCGACCACGAGTAATCAAAAAGATACTGTTCAATGTAGATGTTTTGAATTTGTTCGATTTCATTTTCAGAAAAATGTAAGCTAGTTCTAGTTCGAATTTCTAGTGGCCATTCGGTCCAAGATGTTCCTTCAAATCTCTCTTTGAGAACTCGAAATTGAGCATAATCTTCTAACCATTCACCTTGTTGTTTGCAATATTCCTCTATTTCTTTTTTTGAGACTTCCTTTGAGGAGTTTTCCATCAATTTTGACCATCCTGCAAATGCCGATGAAGAGGCATAAGGAGAACCGTGTTGATCAGGAGGATGGATTGGAAGTACTTGCCAAACTGAAACTCCTAATTTTTCTAAGAATTCCAAGAATTGTATCGCCCCATTTGTTCCTAGATTTGGATTAGGAAGGCTAGTGATATGGCAGAGTATACCAACTTCTTTCTTGGTAGACATTTTTTCTCCTAACTTGTATCAAAAGCATCGTAGAACCGTTTGTAATCATCCATCATTCTGGCTCCAGTGAATCCAACAGAAGTGATAATACTCTGTCTCATTATTTCTAGCCATTGCTGTTTATTTTCCCATGCAGGTAAGATATCATTCTCCAAAACATCTAGAATATTTTGTACATCTCTTTCATCATCTCTTTCATCTTCTCCATCGCCTATGGCCCATCCATTTTTGCCATGGATACAAGCTTCTGGCCACCATCCATCAAGGATAGAACAATTTGGTGATCCGTTTAATGCTGCTTTCATTCCAGATGTTCCCGATGCTTCCATGGGTCTAATCGGGTTATTCAACCAAATATCGGAGCCAGCTGTCATTAACAACCCTGTATTCATTGAGTAATTTTCAAGGAAAATTACTGGAATTTCATCTTGAATTTGCTTTGCTCCTTCATAGATGCTTTTGATTAGCATCTTCCCTCCAATGTCTTTTGGATGTGCCTTTCCTGAAAATACAAATTGTATTTTATTGCCCCCTATTTTTCTTAATCTTTCTAAATCTTTGAAAATTAAATTTGCACGTTTGTACGTCGCAAATCTTCGAGCAAAACCAATTGTTAATTTATCAGAATCTAGTATTACTCCTGTTTCTTCTTGAACATGGTTTCTGAGGTCTTCTCGTGCTTTTTCTTTGGCATTAGTTAGTTCATTATCTGAAAAAACCATGCTTTCAATGTATGAAGGTTCCATTCTCCATTTGGGAGATTTTTCATCAAACATCGATTTGAAATTATCATTCGTCCAAGTAATATGGTGAACGCCATTGGTAATTGGATGAATTTTGGTTCTAGGAAACATTCCTTCAGCTACTTTAGAATTTAATCCAGAAACGGCATTAACCTTTCCACAAAGGCCGATTCCTAAATGACTCATTGAACAAGATTCTCCACTGTTTGCAATTTCTCTTGCATCAGGTGGCAGTAAATCGCCTAGAACATGTTCCACATCTTCCCATCGAAAACGATCGTGACCAGCAGGAACAGGAGTATGTGTTGTGAATAAGGTTCTTCGAGATAGTTCCTCTCTTGACCAACCCTGTCTTAACATTTCAAGTGCTGCAAAGGTACAGTGCCCTTCGTTAAGATGTAACCCTGTGATATCATATCCTAGAGCAAACAATGCTCGAACTCCTCCAACTCCTAGGAGATATTCCTGACGTATTCTCGTCGAGTCATCTCCGCCGTAGAGGCGATCTCCTAGTGAGGAATGTTCTGCTGAATTAGATGCATGACGAGTATCAAGAAAATATGTTGAAATATCCTTTATTCGATATTCCCAAATCTTGGAATGAAGAATTGTTCCATCCAATGGTAACTGAATTTCTTTGCCTGTATCTCTCAGGAAATCATTTGGATTAATTTCATCAAATGTTTCAGTTTGAACTCCTTCTGAATCAACATGTTGGCGAGCATACCCATTCCGATAAAGAAGGGTACATCCAACTAGGTTTATTCCTGCATCTGCGGCTGATTTGATATGGTCTCCGGCTAAGACTCCTAAGCCTCCCGAATAGGTGTGTAATTCACTTTCAAATCCAACTTCTGCTGAAAGATATGCGACGACCACGAACTCCTCCCCCCCTTGCCACTGAGCGTTCCAATCCGCTTGTACCGGTATTTATTCCATCCTCTATATTAGAGGCAATAATAGATGTGAGAATAATATGATAGAGGTTACACGGGTGTCCATGGAGATTAGAGTCGGAAGCAGTTCTCGCGTCGCTCTAGGTTTGATTTTCCTTATGCTTTCGCCTATTTTTTTAGCACTTTCAAGTGCTTCTACTCCAAATGATATATCCATAGACGGAGATACATCTGATTGGCCGTCTTCCACAGATATGGGTACAGATGAGAATGATGTCACTCTCTATCTTACTTGGAATTCTACACATCTTTTCGTCGGATGGAACGGAACTGATTGGTCATCAAATGATGGTGGAGCAGATCTCTTCATTTACCTAAATACTACTACAGGAGGAACATCTCTTTCCAAAGATTGGGGGTTTTCACACGTTCTTCCCTTTGCTGCTGATTATGGATTTGTGTTAGAGGATTCTAGTTACCATGCAATAATTGCTGAACAGAATGGAGTTTGGGAAACAACTCATGAAGAGAATACAGCAATGGATACCCACACCTTCCCTAGTGAACGATACATTGGTTGGTCCGAAAATAAACAAACTGAAATTGCAATTCCTTGGGATGCTATTGGTTCACCAACTTCTGTGGATTTTGTAATATGGGCCCAATGGCAGGATCAAGGAAATGTTTGGACTTCATTCCCTCATCAAAATCCCTCAAGTTCTAATGGTGCAGAGACTTTTACTCACATGTATCGTCTTCCTGATAGAAATCAATCTATTGATCCATCTTCCATGGAGATTGTTGCTAGTTCTGGGGTCAATAAAGCAGAAGATGCATTAAATGTGGCCATTGTTTTCCACCAACATCAACCGTATTACAAGAACAAATTAACTGGGATGTATGAACTTCCTTGGGTTCGTGTCCATGCAATGACAGAATATGTTGATTCTCCAGGGATTCTCTCTCAATACCCTGGGACTCAGGTAACTTACAATCTAGTGCCCTCATTCCTTGAGCAACTGGTTGACTATCACCGAAATGAGACTCCTGATGTTCATACAGATTTTGCAAGAAGAGCTTGGCCAACAAATCCCAATGGAAGCGTTGCAGATTATCCGAATGCCACTGCGCTTGAATTGCATACAATGCAATTCCAATCATTTTGGAATAGTGGATGGATATACAATGTATCTTCTGAAGATCCCAATGCATGGGTTTTACCTGCTAGTCAACGCTACAAAGAACTCTACGATGCAACATTACATAATCTCAAACCGGCAACAATAATGGATGATGAATTACTTTCTCCTCAAGATTTGTTGGACCTACAAGTATTGTGGTATCTCTTCCAATTCTCTCCAGACTATGTTCAAGGTGAATATTCATCGTTCTTTTCTCCGCCAAATGATACCCCTTCACAGCAAGATCAAGGTTTGATGGATCTTTTCACTAAGGGTCGAGATTTCACTCCTTCTGAGTTGACCTATGTTATTGATCAACAGCATGCCCATATGGCCAATGTTCTTCCTATGTACAGTCAATTAGCAGAAAGAGGACAAGTTGAGTTGACTACGACTCCCTACTATCATCCCATTATGCCTCTTCTAATGATGGATGGTTGGACTTTCGAAGATGGAATATACGTTGACAAAGATTCATGGCCACAAGATGTAAGAACACACCTCACCAATGGCATGAATCTGTTTGAGGATGAACTAGGTTTTCGTCCAAATGGTATGTGGCCATCTGAACAGGCTGTTTCACCTCCAATGGTTCAACCAGTCTCAGATGTCGGAATACAGTGGATGGTAACTGATGAGGAGATATTAGCTAAATCTACTACTGAAGGTGGTGGGTCTATTGATGTAGAAGATGCTGCACAACTGGCTACTCCTTGGGTTGTTGAAGGTGAAAATGGTGGCGAAGTTGCAGTTATTTTCCGTGACAGAGTGATTTCCGATAGAGTCGCATTCCAATATGGTTCAATGACTCCAGAAGCAGCTGTCTCTGATTTCTTGTTTTACTTGGACGGGATTCGTTCTGAATTAATTGCTGCAGGAGAGGATCCTAGTGAGCATCTCTTGACAGTTGCTATGGATGGTGAAAATTGGATGTTTATGTCTGAATTTCAACATTCGGACAATGCACGTCCATTCATTCACGAATGGTATTCAAGACTCTCATCTCATCCTACTGTTGTTACTACAACTCCTTCTGAATTCCTTTCCAATAATTACACACTTCCTAGGATTGAGACAATAGGTACTGGATCTTGGATTGATGGAACATTAAGTACGTGGGCAGGAGAAGCAGATGAGAGTCTTGCATGGCAACGTCTCGCAGAGGCCAGAAGAGCATTAGTTGATTTTGAATCAGAGTATCCAGACGACCTAGGTTTAGATCTTGCATGGGAATCTCTCTACATTGCCGAAGGAAGTGATTGGTATTGGTGGTATGGTTTAGATCAAGATAGTGGCTATGATGAAATGTGGGATGTTCTGTTCAAAGTACATCTTTCAAATATTTACCGAGCAATAAATTTGGATCTTCCTCCTTATTTGCAAGATCTTTGGACAAATCCCGCTCTTCCAGATGAATCTGCTAGCGCAATCATTGAACCAATGATAGATGGAATTGCTTTACCCGGTGAATGGGATGGTGCTGCAGTTTATTCAGCTGACTCAGTAAATGGAGGTGACCTTGATATCGAGTCATTCCATCTTGGGTACGATGCTTCTAATCTATATGTTAGAGTTGACATGACTAATCCAGAACAGATTGACGCATTGAATCAATCAAAGGAAGCGGATTTAGCAATATATTTCATGCAACCAAATGCTCAAAATTTCAATGAAGTTGAGACGAATTTTAGGACATATTTTGGAAACCAAATTTTAGGATTCCCTGCAAAGAAAATGGTTGCATTTGATTTTGAGCAATTGCGTTCAGATGGCCAAGCAAAATGGAATTTATTTGATGCTAGAGGGAAGGTTGGAGATAACGAACAATGGGCATTAACTGGCTCCTCAATACTTGGTGGATGTGCAGGTGATGAAATTTACGAATTTGTCATCCCATGGTCAGATTTGGGCCTTGCACCACGATATACGACACGCGTCAAAGTAGTTTCTGCTTGGGCTGATTCCTTTGCTTATGGTGATGGAGAGGATGTCGAGATAGCGCCCCCTGCTCCTGCAGAAATAGTTCTCCCTGATTTAGAAGAGTGGGTTACGTTGTTGGAATTCGAGGACGCTTTAGGTGACGAAACTGGAGATGGAGATTATTCTTATCCGTTGGCGAGTGATTTTACTCCTGGAAGTGGACTATTTGATGGAACATCTATGAAAATCAGCCAGAGTGCATGGAATGCTCGTTTTGAGATTGAAATGGCAGAGATGACTGATTATTGGGGCCTTTCAAATGGCTTCAGTCATCAGATTGTTCAGATATACGTGGATCAAGGAGAATCAACAACTGGACGTACACAGATGCTCGATGGAGCCAATGCAGAAGTGCATCCAGATTGGGCATGGGAAGTTGCAATTTCCGCAACTGGCGAACCTGGGGCAGTCAAAGCAGTAAATGCCGCAACTGGAGAAACTAGTGCAAAGGGGATTGAGGTTTCAGGGGATGTTGATACAAAGACAATCACAATTACAGTCTCAAAGACAGTGATAGGTTCCGATGTTCCTAACTATCGTTTCGTAGTTGTTCTTGGAAGTCAAGACGGATTTGGTACAGGCAAATGGAGAGATGTTGACGCCACAGCAAAGACTTGGCGTTTGGGAGGTGGAGCAGATCCTTCACCCGTTGATGGAGTAGATTATGATCCAAATATTATCGATATATTGTTGTCAGATGGAGATCAAGCAACCATGTTAGGTAGTTATGATGTTCAAGCCCAACAATTTGCAGTTTTAACAGGATTTGAATTACCTGAAGTAGCTCAACAAGTTTACGGAGCCAAGGTGGTTGGAACTACAGCCAATTCTGCAATTCTAGAATGGTCAACCACTCAAGCAGAAGCAGGAATTGTTACTTGCACTTCTAGTGATAACACGTCGAAAGAATGGAATGAGTCAATTTTGTCTCCTTCTGGAATTGAATCATTATCTCACACCATTCAGTTGACGGGATTAGATACAGCTTCTACTTATTCGTGTTTGATTACTGTAGGAACCGCTCCTCCAGCTTCCGTTCAATTCAATACTTCTGAAGAACTTGATACTACTCCTCCAGAAGTATTGAATTTAGATGTCCAACCATTAACTGGTGGTTCTTTGAAGGTAACTTGGTACACCAGTGAAGAAACTACTGAATCTATCGAAGTAGATGGCCAAATATTTACTGGAGATGTAGTAGCTCTTCGTAAGAATCACCAAATGTCAATTACTCCTAATCCTGTTTTGCCAGTATTACAGGAATTTTCTCTTACTGTGACAGTTTCTGATGCTTCTGGAAATAGTAATTCATCTAGTATTATTTTTATTATTCCTGAAGATTTTGCAGTTTCTCCTTTGCCGGACGAAGAGTCTGACTCTTCTGAATGTTCGACATTAGATGGAGAGGTATGTGAAACACCTTCCTCTTCAAATGGTGAATTAATCATGGGAGCCGCAGTTTTGGTAATTTTATTGGTTGGTTTTGCATTGATGAGAACAAGAATTTCCGAGAATGAGATTTTGGATGGACTCATTCAAGAAATAGAAGATATTGAATGATTATGCGAAGGGAATACTTGCAGTTTCATGCGTATGTAGATTGACAACTGTTAGAATCGCAGGCCTCGGTTGGAAACCCAAAGTTCGTTGATATCCTGTTTGGTCTTGCCATGTGCTACTATGAATCAGTTTGACTCCTTTGTAATCTGAAACATGATGCCCATGTACGTGACCAGTAACGAAAATATCCGGTATTGTTCGAATTACCAGATTATCTTCAGGTTCAGGAGAAAGAGGTGTTTTCCCACCCCATGATGGTGCCAAGTGCCTGCGATCAATCATAGCTCTCATTGCTGCTTCTGGCCTGTCATATGATACACTCCTCATTTTCGAAACGAAATCATCAATGCTTTTTCCATGATAAGAAAGAATTCGAACTCCATGCAAACTGAAGTCACATGGGTTTCCAACAAAGGTGGTATTGTTGTAGTCTTGTTGCAGTTCTGGATCTAATGCAGGTTGTGGTTCTGCAGGCCTCACAGCATCATGATTTCCAGGTAGAAGAAGAACATCTACCCAGTCAGGTAGTGGCTCCAAAAGTCTTGCAAGTCCACCATATTGGTTGAAAAGGTCAGGGATTGCAAGTTCTTTTTCTTGATTCGGATAAATTCCCACTCCATCGACACCATCGCCACTTATTACAAAGTAACGAATTGTTCTTGCAAGTGGATCTGTATTGAACCATTCAACCATCTTATGCCATTGTGATTCCAAGAAAGTCTTCGAACCCAAGTGTACGTCTGAAAGAAATGCAACTGAAATTGCTTGGTCAGCAGGAGCAGAATTCTTGTTATGCTCTGTAAGTGGTGGAAAATATATTTCTTCTACAATGAAAGTATCTCTCCTACTTCTTTCTGACTTTAGCCGTCCAGTGATTCCAATGACATCATCTGGCATTAATCCAGTTCTAAGCGGATGTTCATCCCCAAATTCAGGTCTATTGTACATGATACATTCAATCTCTGCCCCCTCGTCTTCTAGAGTGAAACGAAGATGCCCTCCATTCTTGGTGTATGTAGGCGAGTTGACAATTCCAATCAATGAACAATCTTCTTCTCTATATCTAGGTTTGTTCATTGATACTTCGCCTACTTGAGTAGGTCGATATGGCAATATTCTCGAATCAATTATCATCTTTTTTATTGTAGATAAACGATCATTGAAGCAAGAGAGAATATCACTCATTCTTCCTTCAGTAATACTATTTCCGGTTATATCAAAATGAACTTCTAATTCCATGTCTACATCTATTGCCTCCATTGGAAAGGCAGCTAAATCATAGTGTGAAAGACCATGTGGCCTTGATGCAGATTTTATTTCATTTTCATTTATAGGGGCAATTATTCTTGCATTTTTACTGTCCGAAGTAGTAGTTTCAGGACTAGATTTGATTCCAGAAATTTCCAATAAATGTTCGATAGTTTTCTGATCCAAAAATCCAGTAATATTATTTTCAAGTGCAGCAATAATGACTGGTTCAATTGATTCCAACGGCTCCAGTAATTTACGAGTTACAGGGGTCTCAAGGAGATGAATAGACGCCAAACTCCGTTGACGTGCCCCCCAAGTCTCGCCACTCATGGAGTCTGTGCTGAACAGAGGGACTCAAAGAGGATTGCGCTCTATTCTTCCGACCAAATATCTTCGTCTTCCTTTTTCCGGAGTTCTTCAACTACGGTTCCTTCTGATCTACCATCTGCCCAAATGACTTCTCCATACCATGTATCTTCCATTCCAGGGACGCGACCAAAAGTAGAGAGAGTTGCTTCCTTTAGTGTGAGTTGTTCAGGTATCTCTTCGTCTTCATTAATTTTTGATCTGAAATCCAAACGATGTGTCCCTGTTTCTTCTGTTTCAAAGACATTGAGAGCTGTTTCAAGAGCTAAACTTACGAAAAGTTGCTTATTCATTGATCTATCTCCTCCATGGCTATTCGTAGATCGAACAAGGAAATTATTTTCCCAAAATGCACAAACATATGCTAAACCTACAGGTTTTGCATCTGTCCCACCACTTGGCCCTGCAATTCCAGTGATAGAAATAGCTAAATCTGCACCTGACCGTTTTAACGCCCCTTCTGCCATTGCAGCAGCAACGTCTTTTGAGACAGCTCCTGAAACTGAATCACCCTCAAATTTTGATCTTTCCACACCCAATTCACTGATTTTCGCCTCATTAGAATAGGTTACCCAACCCTGTTTGAACCATTCACTGGATCCAGAAATATCTGTTAAGGTACTAGTTAACATTCCACCGGTACAAGATTCAGCTGTTGTAACCATCCAACCATTTTGCTTTAGCCTTCTAGCAAGCCTAGATGCTAAGGTTGCGTTACGCTCACCCATTAGTCCCACGGGCGAGGGCATCATTCAAGAGTCTGACTATTCTAAAAATGGTGGGCCCGACCGGAATTGAACCGGTGATCTTCGCTTTGTAAGAGCGACGTCATAACCCCTAGACCACGGGCCCCACATCAACGACGGGTACTCTATTGTTGAAGTAGTTACTTATGGAGTTACTCTACTTCTATCTCGAGGGAATAATACCACTTCTCGCACATTCCCCGCTCCTGTAAGCACCATCAACAATCTAGCAACTCCTAAACCCCAACCAGCATGGGGGGCGGCTCCAAATCTAAATCCATCAGTGTAAAAACGAAAATCATCGGGATTCAATCCCATATCTCGAAGATTTTGTTCTAGGAAATCGACTCGATGTTCTCTTTGGCCCCCTGAGGTCATCTCATCTCTACCGTAATTCAAATCAAAACCACGGCTTAATTGCTCTCCTGTAGCGCCCTTTTCGTCTTTATTATGGTAGATGTAGAAAGGCTTCATTTCCATCGGCCATCTTGGAATAAAGTGGAATCCAGGATGTTCTTCTGCAATTAGATCTGCATCTGCTGCACTAATATCGTCGCCCCATTTGATTTCTCCTCCTTTGGATTGAATTATTTCAATCGCGTCATCGTAACTAACTCTCGGGAAAGGAAGACTAGGAACAGTTACAGTTATTGGTTCCATTTCCTGAGAAATTCTGTATTCATTGATTATGTGAATCAAATGTTGATCTTTAGTTGCAACTTGACTCCAAATGTGATGAATCATCCTTTCCTGAACTCCCATCACGTCTTCGTCGTTGGCCCAAGCCATTTCAATATCGAAAGAAATGAATTCATTCAGATGGCGATAAGTGTCATGTTCTTCTGCTCGAAATGCAGGTCCTATCTCAAATACACGTTCAAGGCCACCCAAAATCGCTAGTTGTTTGTAGAGTTGAGGGCTTTGAGAAAGGAAGGCAGGAGTCTCAAAATAGGTCATTGCAAAAAGATTTGTTCCACCTTCAGAGGCACTCGCAATAATTTTAGGAGTATTGATTTCCTGAAATCCTTCTTTGAGAAGATGTTCTCTTCCATAACTGAGTACCTTACTTCGCAATTGGAACATTGCATTAATGTGGCTTCTTCGCAGGTCTAGGTGGCGATTATCTAGACGCGTATCTAATTCAACATTGACTTTATCTGTAATTCCTACTGGAAGAGGTGTTTGCGCTTCTGATAATATTTGAGCAGAGGTAGCAAAGATTTCGTATTCAGGAGGAGGTAATGGTTCGCCTTCTGGCACCTTTGGCGGCCTTTTTTGAGCAACATTCCCAGTAATTTGAACAGTAGATTCTCTGGAAATTGACTGAATTTTGACAAACATTTCCTCATCCATTGCGTCCTTTTTTAGGAAAGCTTGCAAACGTCCAGTGCCATCACGAAGAGTAAGGAAACAAACACCTCCCCTACCTCTAGATATCTCTGCATGGCCAGCTACTGTAACTTCTTGTCCGATTAGTTCAGACCCTGAAATTGCTATGTCTCCGAGTGTATGTGTTCTGAATGCAGTAGGCAGCCAATCGGTTGAGTCTCGTCCGACCATGAAGTAAAGGAGGCGCATTAGGGACTTCAACCGCTCGGTCATTCAATTTCTAGAATTATTAGGAAAATGGTAAATGTGTTCGCTTCCCGCCGAGGTTCATGGATGGTCAGGATGCACTCATTCAACGTATGAATGAAATTGATTGGTTTCATTCCATTCCTCTCAAAGATGGATTAATCACGCCCGGTCGTGATGATTCTTTGTCTAAATTAAAGCAAGTATGTCTTCCTTCTGATCTCTCAGGTAAATCGGTTCTAGATATCGGTGCGTGGGATGGTTTCTTTTCCTTTCAAGCAGAAAAAAATGGTGCAGAGCGTGTTTTAGCAACTGATCACTATTGTTGGAGTGGCCCAGGGTGGGGGAGTAATGAAGGATTCAAATTCGCTCGAGAAGTACTTGGTTCAAAAGTTGAAGATTTAGATATTGATGCAATGGACATTTCTCCTGAATCAGTTGGTGAATTTGATGTGGTCATGTTCTTGGGAGTCTTGTACCATTTACAGGATCCGATGGCAGGCCTAAGAGTTGCAGCAAGTGTTTGCAAAGAATTACTAATTATTGAAACATTAATGGATGATTTACATCGATGGAAACCATCAATGGTTTACTTCCCAAGTGATTCATACAACAAGGATTCAACAAATTATTGGGCTCCGAATGTTGCTGCAATGAAAGGGATGTTACATGATCTTGGTTTTTCAAGAGTTGAAATTGTTTTTCCTAAGAATCGATTTTTTCGTTATGCTTTACCAGTTAGAATTCTGTCCTCAATCAAAGGTTTGTTTGAGGGGCGAGGTTCATTCCGACAAACAGTCCATCAAGGTAGAATGTCATTCCACGCATATCGTTGAAAACCTCCTTTTTTTCTTCGTTTTATTGAAGCATACGATTGAAATGCTATTGCTAGGTCGCGTGCTACATGAGTGAAGGCGGATGGCTGTTTACGTCTGAATCGGTGGCTTCTGGTCACCCTGACAAATTATGTGATGCAATATCAGATTCTATTCTCGATGCATGTTTATCTGTTGACCCTAACGCTAAGGTTGCTGTTGAAACTTTAGTGAAAGGGAGAGAGGACAAGGCATTTATTGTTCTTGGAGGAGAAGTCACTTTGGCTGAAGGCGTTCCGAATCCTGATTTTGTTCAAGTTGCTAGAGATGCAGCTGTTAGAATTGGCTATATTAGTCATGAAATTGGTATGGATGCACGTTCAGAAGAAACTTGTGAAGTAATCGAATTGATTACTAGACAGTCTGCGCATATCAATCGAGGAGTAATCCAAGAAATAGATTCTCAAGGTGCAGGAGATCAAGGATTGATGTTCGGATATGCTTGTGATGAAACAGAATCATATGAGGGGCACCAAGGTCGTTGGATGCCCCTTGCAATTGCATTAGCTCAAGCATTAACTCGCCAATATCGAAAATGTAGAGATAATGGAACTATTGATTGGGCACGCCCAGATGCTAAATCTCAGGTGACTCTATTACACGATGACGATGGTTCAGTGGTTTGTGCAACAAATATTGTTATTGCAACTCAACACAAGGACATGGTAGACGATTTTGGTTCCGAAGAAAAGGAACAGGAATGGATAAAGAATCAGATAATTGAGCATGTAATTTCTCCAATAGTGCCCTCTTCACTAATCAATGAAAGTACTGAAATTGTTGTGAATGGAACTGGAAGATTTGCCGACCCAGGTGGTCCATACGCTGATGCTGGTCTTACTGGTAGGAAAATTATTGTTGACACATATGGGGGAAGGGGGCGCCATGGTGGTGGAGCCTTTTCTGGAAAAGATCCCTCCAAAGTTGACCGTTCCGCAGCCTATGCTTCGAGATGGGCTGCTAAGCATGTAGTAGCTTCCGGTCTTTCTCGTGAATGTGAAATTCAATTGGCATATGCAATCGGTGTACCTAAGCCTGTTAGTGTACGAGTAGATACTTTCGGAACCGGTTTAATTTCTGATGATCAAATTGCATCTCTTGTAAGCGAACACTTCGATTTCCGTCCAGGTCACATCATCCAGAACCTTCGACTTAAGGCTCCGATTTATTCAGTCACTGCTTCTGGAGGTCACTTTGGAAGGGTTCCTGAAGATTCTTCGCAATTTACTTGGGAACGATTAGACGAGGCAATTCTTTCCGCATTCCGAAATCAATTGGAATAATGCTTCCATTTTCTCATTTTCGCGAGGGCTTCATAGCGAAGGTAATGGTCCATTAGGTAATGCGTCGCGGTTCAGTTGTAGCCTGTGTCCTTTTCTTGTTGGCTTCTTGTGGGCCACTGGTCGGCATTGTTTCAGCAGATTCTTCTGTTTTATTGGATCTTGATCGAGATTTGGTTGTCTTGACTCCTGGCCAATCAACAAATGTTACTTTGACAATTGAAAACAATGATACCTCTATCCACGATTTCACGCTATCATTAGGTAGTTCTAATGCTGGTCCTGAATGGACAGTAAATCTCACTCAAACTTCGATAAACCAAGTTTACCCTTATGCTAGTGATTCAATCGAGATTGTTATTTCGTTGAATGGGAATCCATCTTCTTCTTCTTCGGGAACTCAATGGATTGTTGTTAATCGAAGCGGGGCATCTTCTAGCATTGAAGTTCATCTTTCAGTAGGGGCGATGTATCTTCCAGATATTGATGCTACTGGAATAGGAAATAGTGGATTGATTCATTCTGAAGTCAATTCTACTCTTGTTTTACCAGTACAAATTTCAAATTTCGGCTCTGTTCAAGATACAATATTGCTTAGTGTGGATTCAGAACCGGATATCGCTGGTTTTTGGGCCAATCAATCTAGTGGTAGTTCCAATAATTCGAACAATTCAGAAGGAAACAACAGCAGTGGGAATAACACCAGTGGAAGCAATAATACTACAATCAATAATTTGTTAATGTATGGAAATAGTTACACTTCTCAAAATTCACTTCACACTATAATTGAGGACTTAGGGGTTACAAATGCTGAGGCTTTAACAGGAGGTGGAATGAGATTTAATGGACATTGGGACAACGTGAATACTTCCGGACACTCTTGGAATACTACTCTAAGGAATTCTAATTGGGATTATGTGATTCTTCAAGATCAAAGTCAAGTTCCGGGATTCAATAGGACTGAAACATCTTGGATTGAAGACAAAGATGCTGCCATATTATTGGCCGATGCAATCGAATCTGAATCTTCAGAATCGGTACTAATGATGACTTGGGGAAGGAGAAATGGAGACCCTCTTAATCCTACGATTTATTCAAATTTCACAATGATGCAAGATCGACTTGAACAAGGTTACATTGATTTCCATGACAATATGACTGTTCAAGGTCGTGATGTTTGGATTGCACCAGTAGGCCTTGCATTCAAACACATTCATGATTCGATACAATCATCTGGCTCAAATCCAATTTCAGTAGGTTCAACCTTCTATGGGTTATACTCTGCAGATGGTAGTCATCCTTCATTGTCTGGAAGTTATTTGGCAGCATGTGTGATTTATGCCACGTTGACAGGAGAAACTCCAGTTGGTTCTAATGATTCTGTTGCACTCTCAAGTTCATTGAAACTTGAATTACAACAAGCTGCTGCTGCAACTGTATTCAATGAAACAAGCCATCTCTCATATCCTTGGGAGAATTCTTCTTCTGGTGGAGGGACTTCTATGCCACGTTCTGTTCCGAGCCAAGGTCTCGATGCGTCTAGTTGGTCAGTTAATTGGGAAGATCCAGTTGTCAGAAATTTATCTTCTGGCGCTTCAACATTCGTTAATCTCAGTATTGAAGTTCCTTCTAATGCTGCCCCTGGACCTTATGGTTTCAGACTTTATTCCTCTAGTGCATTAGGCAATACCAGTGTTAGCACAGTAATGGTAGTTGATGTGAATGGGACTCATTTGTTTGAGTCAAATTTCTCATCAGATAGTTCTTGGATTCCAGGCGGTTCAGGAAATGTTACTCTAACATTAACTGATGTAGGTACTGATGGAATTTCTCCGTCACTAGTTTCAGGAAGTATATCTAGCACGGGTGCTTGTTTAGTAGATAGTGTCGAATCTTTAGATACATCTTCTTCGCCATCTTGGTTATTTGAAATGAATATTCTGTCATCAGCCAATACGGGAGATCTCTGCCACCTTTCTCTTAGTATTCATGAATCTGAAGGAGATACTACTACAGTTTTGACACATTCATTTGTTATTGGAGAGCATCTTTCAATTGAGATTGTAATGCCATCAGTTCCAGTTTTAATTGAACCTGGAGAATCTTCAACTGTTGACATCATTTTGTCGAATACTGGGACAGAAGATGTCACGGTTTCAGCATCTCCCTCTGTTATCAATGGATTATCTATTTCTATTCAAGAAACCGAAGTTAAGCGAGGAACAACCGAGATCATGACTGTATCCATATTTGTTGATTCAGATATCCCAATTGTTGGTTTAGCAACGACTAACATCACTTTCTCTACCAACTTAACAGGGGTTGAGATTTCCGTTGATGGAGATGAAACGAGTTTAGGAAATATTGAGTTTGACATTTCTTCTTGGATTTCTCTTCGAATTATCCCTCCTCAAACTAACGGCATTACTCTTGAACCAGGTTCTTCTTCTGTGTTTTCGTTTGACATAGAAAGTCTGGGAACTCAATCTGTTGACGCATCTTTGGTATGGTCTTCTGTTCCTGCGGGGATTAGTTTGAGTACACAAAATGGCTCGATTTCTCTTTCAGTTGGCGAAATTAAGACTGTATCTGTTTTAATCGAATCAGAGCAATCAGCAGTTGCAATAAATTCACCTGTGAACTTTGAATTAGTTTCCACTAGTGATGGTATTACTCTTGATTCAATAAATGCATCAATTTCCATCACTCCAAGAGGAATTCCATCTTTGAGCACAGGTTCATCACAGTTGCCTATCTTAGCATCTTTATGGAGCACTGTTGATTTTACCATCGCAAATACTGGAAATTCTGCTGGAGTTTTTGAGGTTGTAGTCGACGAAAGTCCAGATGGTGTTCAAGTGGTACTTTCCGAGAGTGCCTTTTCACTAAATTCAGGTGCTACTGCCTCTCTTGAAGTTCAGGTAAAGGGCGATGGAATTGGAACCTTGGCCCTAAGGGCATATTCTACAACTGGACCTAGTTTCAATTCGACTGAATCGCTTGAAATTATTCAAGGATCATTGGCTGCTCAGGTTACTATTTCCCCATCTGTAGCGAATTTACAACATGATGAAACGATAACATTCTCTGGATATATTTTCAACCCTACAGATAGTTCAGGTGAATATGCATTAGAGGTTTTGAGTAGTTTAGATTGCGCCTTAGCTGCGTCTAGTATCACTGTCCCTTCTGGCTCTTCTATTGAAGTCTTGATTTCGTGTGAATCGACGTCATCGAACCTTGCAGGATTGCATCAGGTTACTTTGGTAGCTCGGCCAGTCGATCTCCCTTCTGCATCCACTTCATCTTCTTCAGATGTAACTCTAATTGAATCTGTAGGGCCTAACGGAGCACTCCTTTTAGATATTCAATTAGTGGATGACGGTGGACTAATTATTGATAGAGAAGGAAGCTTGACTATGGTAGTTAGAGTTGAAAACTCAGGTAATTCTCACAAGAAAGGAATACTGATTTTATCTGGCAAAGGATTGAATTCTGGTTTAGTAAAAACTTGGGACGTCCAACCTACAGGTTCAACTCTTCCAGCATATGATATTGCACCAGGTGAAGCAGTTACAATGTCTCTAACGTTAACTAGTTCAGGATTAGAATCTGGCCTTTATGATCTAACAATTACTGCTTCTGAAGACGATGGTTCTGGAACAGTATCTCTTACTACCATCCAAATTTATGTTGAAGACGCCCCTCTTCCTCCTGCTGGAATTTCATTGCCTACAGGCCACAGCATCAATAATTCTACCAGCCTTTCTGTGATGTTGGGAGGCTATATCTTTGCGTTATTGGCAATCATGGCTCTTCGATGGACTATGAGGCGCTCAAGAGCATCAATTGAAGCGATTCAATTGGCAGCGGTTGAAGCGGCTCAAATAGAAGAACCAGAACATGAGGAAGAAGAAGAACCTCTGGCAGAAGGAGAGGTTCGATCAAGTATTGATGGTTCTGCAATTTGTCCTTTTTGCACTACTAGGTCTAAGTTGCCGAAGGACAAAACACCTCCTTTCCGATTCCGTTGCCCTTCTTGTTCCGAAGTCGTTAGAGTAGTCGAATAGTTACTCTTCTTCTTCATTAGGGGTTTTTACTGCGATAATTAGTAACGCTGTATGACCTATTGGAGTATTACCTGGGCGAACGCCACCTCTTTTGGTTAACGTCCATCTTCTTTCCATTAGTTCTCCTCCCCATTCAACGTTTAATCCTGATTTTTCTAAAGACTCCCAAGATTTGGCCATTTGTTCTGGTGAAGGGCAATAGCATGCAATTCTGCCTCCTAGGCGCAGTAGATTACTCATTTCGGGGATCGCAGTCCAAGGTTCTGGCATATCTAAGATTACAGCATCTAATTCATCTACCAATTCAGAAATGTCTTCTGTAGAGCCTACTATGTCTCGTTCTAACAATGTCCAAGTTGGCATCCCTGGAAATGCTTCAGCACATCTTAGCATATTCTCAGTGCCTACGGATGCATGTTCCTCCCTTCTTTCAATGGAAATCAATGTACCCCCCGGTCCGAGACTTCTTGCAATATGCATTGCTAGGCCTCCTGAGCCAAATCCTGCTTCAAGTACACGATCATTTTGTCCAATTCCCATCCAAGCAATCATGAAACCAGCATCTTTTGGGGTAATAACTTGAGCTCTGCGTTTCATCGCGGTTCTAAGTTCGGGTAAACCTGGTGATAAACGAATGAATGATTTTGTCCCTATCTTGATTGATTCTCCGATTTTCAAATCTCCAATTACTATGCTTGGATCAATTCTTCCGACACCTCGAATTCGTCGTTCTCCTCCGGATTTTGAGAAGGCATACACTCGTCCTCCAGTCTCTCTGAGTACGATTAGTTCCTCTTCTCCCATATTTCTCCCTGACGATTCTTGCATTTCAAACCTCACGAAAATGAAAGTCATTAATCTGAACTTCTCCAACCAATGCTTATACGCGTCTACGTCTTCCGATTTACATGCTTTACCGCATGGTATGCTCAATCGCCCTAACATTACTTATTGTTCTCATGTCAATGGGAAGTTATGTAGATCCACTTACAGAAGAGGAATTAATCGAACCACTTGATGAGGAGCCTGCCATTCTTGACGCTCCTAGCCCAGGCCATGTAGTTCTAGCAGAATATATTGGAGGGCAGAATTGTCCGCCTTGCTACGGCAGTGCATCACCTTCGTTGAAAAATTTGAAGAATGCAAATTCTGATGAATTTGTTTACATCTCTTATATCCCAGCAAGTTACGGCAATATTTACACTGCACAAGCTGGAAATGTTGCTCCAATTAACAGGGTGAGCCATCTTTCATCTGATGGTTCCAATAGTGCACCTCAAATTTATTTTGGCGAATGCGCCAAAGGCACATCCTCTTGTTATCAGGCAGGTTCAGGTGGAACAAACGCTTACGATAATTTCTTTTCAGGTTCCGGAGGTAAATCCAACAACATGCATAGTACTGTTAATTCCTACAGTATGGTAATCTCTCAGACACAAAATGGAAATAATGCTGTAATTACTGTAGAAGCAAGTTATAGTGGTGGAGGTACTTCTGACGTACGAGTTCTAGCAGCAGTTACTGAAGATGTTTGTAATTCCTATCCATATGCGGATGGTTCCAAACCAGGACATTGTTGGAAGAGATGGTTAGTTGATGGTTCTAATAGTGGCCCAATCTCTATGACTTTATCCAGTACACCAACTAGTCATACTTGGACTGTTCCTGTTTCTGTGGTAAATGGCGGAATGTCTAACATGCTGTCAGTTGCTTGGTTGCAATCTGATTGGAGTACAGGCTCTACAAGACAAAGCGTACTTTCTGCCACAGATTCTTCCATGGTGCCTCCAATTGATGTAGCAATTGATTCCTTTACTGCGGAGAGTAGTGATGGTTATTCAGGAATTATAGCGGGAGATCAAGTTGACCTATCACTTTCAATCAAAAACATCGGTGCAGATGTGTATGCTGATGGAGGAACCATTGAAATTTTCAAGGTCGATGGTATTACTGAGACTTCGTTGGGTTCTACTTCAGTGAATACCTTGGCAGTAGGTGGAACTCAATCATATTCTACAACTTGGGATTCATCTGCGGAAACAATAGAGAATAATGGGGAAACTAGATTCCGCGCTCGAATTAGTGTGGCAGATACAATTGGAAGTAACAATTGGATGGATTCAATAGTTGGTCATGATGCTCCTCCAACATCTGTGATGCCAATTGCAGATGGATCTAGTACTACTATTCCTAGAGGAGGTAGTTTAGGTTTCGACATGACCGCCTTACCAAATGATTCGGTAGATACTCTAGATACCATGACTCCTGAATTGGAGGTAAAACACTCCACAACAAATTCATGGGATTCATCTTGGGTATCTATTCCTATCAATACAATTGGAGATGGGACTAATGAGCGATATGTTGCAACTGTAGTACCTCCTGTTAGTGCAGGTAGCGGAGATTATGATATCCGGAGTCGTTGGACAGATTCAAGAGGCCAGATTTCTGATTGGTTGGAAACAAGTAAGGCATTTACTCTACTGAATGGATTGCCAACCGTTCTATCTCCTACAGACGACGGGTATGCAGGAGTTCCAACAGTCAGAGTAGATACTCTTGAAACAGTTTCAATGGTTGGCTTGATTGCAGATGCTGAAACTCCTCTAAACCAACTAACTGTGACTAGTAATTCACCTAATTTTGTATCTTGGAATGCAGTTGCTATGACGATGGATGTTCAGTTTTCATCTGTTGATAGAGATGCTCAAAATAATATTCGAAATCAAGGTATTCAGGTCACAATGTCTGATGGTGAAGATCAGAATGATGGTACAGTATTCTTTTCTGTGATTCCAAATGGGGCGCCAAGTTGGTCACCTATCCCGACTCAAACGATTAGTGAAGGAGGTTCAGTAGCAGTAGCTTTGACACAGTATCTATCAGATACCGATATTAGTGGAAACGATGTTTCTGAATCAGAATTAGCTGCTTTGAACATCCATGTTGTCAGCGTTACGCCAGAAGATGTAGTAGAAGTAGTTCTTACGGGCCAAACAGTCAATATTGACACATTAGATGATGATGTTACTGGAACTATTGAAGTAATTTTGAGGTCAAGTGATGAATCCCAATCAACTGACACCACGTTGACAGTAATTGTTCAGAATATCAATGACGCACCCACATTTGATGTGTCAGCATTAGCGGATCTTCGATTAAAGGTCGGCGAATCATATAGATTGGATACTTCATTATATTCTACTGATGTTGATGACGATGATACGAATATTTTTGCTCAAGTTACTAGTTCAGAACCGGGTGCTGTGACTCCTATTGCAATTGGTGTTTACACTATGTCATGGCAAACTGAAGGCCCTCAATTAGTTCAAGTGAGTTTATCCGATCCAAATGGAGCAGTAGGACAATACTCTTTCACTGTGAATGTCATTGGAGATATTATATTTACATGGGATGAAGGTAATGGCGGAGATTTATCATTGGTTTATGATACAGTAGATCTTGAGACCTCTCCTAAAATGATGGTGAATTATCTTGGTTCAGAGGAATTCACTAATGTTGAAGTTACTTGGGCGATATGTAACTTGATAACAGGAACCTGCCATACTATCGAAACATTGCAAGGTTTTGGTGTTGAATTTGAAGTTGTTTCAGTTTATCCCGAAGGACTCCGAACTGGCGACGAGATTAAGATTGATGTAATCGCTACAGATTATATTGGATTTGATTACAAGAGCCCAGTCTACAGTTTAATTGCCACAGAGCCAGTAATTATTGATTCTGACGGAGATGGAGTTGTGGACTCTGAAGATGCATTCCATGAAGATCCTAATGAAACCATAGATACCGATAGAGATGGAGTTGGCGATAATGCTGATGCATTCCCAGAAGATCCATCTAAACATGAAGCATCTAGTGGGATTTCATCATCAGGAGATTCATTAATCATGATTCTTGGTGTTGTGGGATTATTACTAATCACTTCTCTTGGACTTGCTCTCCTCTTTGTTGCTAGAAAGAATAGAACCCCTGAAGCAGTAGATTGGTCAAAGACAGTCCCCGCAGCGGATTACTCTGCAAATTCCATGTATGGTGGAGCAGAACATCTCTTCCAGCAACCAGTTGTTCAGGCACCTAGCCCAGTTCAACAAGGCCCCCCTCTACCAGTAGGTGGACTTCCACCTGGTTGGACAATGGAGCAGTGGGCATATTATGGCCAACAGTATTTGGATAATGGCGGCAAACTTTGAGGTTTTAAGAAGAAGATTGCATTTTTTTTGCATTCCGCACCTTCAAGAATGAGGCCTTACACGATTACACATAGGGGATGCATTATGTCGGACTCCAGTGACGATTCATCTAACATCGATGAGGATTCTATTGATACAGATTCTCATGAAGATGATGTGAATTCAGAGGCTCCTAATTGGGCAGATTCTAGTTCTACGGGAACAGAGATATGTACTACTCCTGTTGAAGATTGGGTTGAAAATTTGACTGTTGGTTCCAACTCTTTTGAGACCACTGCCGATGTTCCATTGCCAAAGAGGCTAGTTGATCAGGTAATTGGACAAGACGCCGCATCAATCGTTGTTCGAAAAGCTGCTGAACAAAGACGTCATGTTATTTTGATGGGAGATCCTGGAACTGGAAAATCTATGTTGGCTAGATCAATGACCGAATTTCTTCCTAAAGAACAAATGGAAGATATTCTTGTCTATCGGAATCCAGAAGATGAGAATGAACCTAAGGTTCGTACCGTTCCTGCTGGAAGAGGAGATCGGATAATTAAGGAAAGAAAAGCTGCAATTAGACAGCAAAGAGAAAGGACAAACAAGACTCTGTTGTTTATTGCGATTTTTGTGGGTGCAGCATTAGTTTTCGCTACTATTTCTACTGGTGATATTCTCACCTTATTGTTCGGCGGATTCATTCTTGCTTTCGGATATTTCTTCCTCCGTTCTCGTTTAACTGCGGCTGATGAAAACAATATTCCAAAATTGTTGGTCAAACATGAGAGAGGAGATGATGTTCCGTTTGTTGATGCAACTGGCGCACTAGCTGGAGCATTATTGGGGGACGTTCGACACGACCCCTTCCAGTCTGGAGCAGATTTAGCAACACCTGCACATGAAAGAGTGGAGCCTGGTTCTATTCATCGTGCTCACTATGGCGTTCTATACATTGATGAGATTAATATGTTGAGAATGGAAGAACAACAGGCGTTACTGACTGCAATGCAAGAAAAGGCTCTTCCAATTTCTGGAAGAAGTGAACGAAGTAGTGGTGCATTGACAAAGACTGAACCAGTACCTTCTGATTTCATTTTGGTTGCTGCGGGTAATCTAGATTCCATGGAAAGGATGCACCCTGCATTAAGAAGTAGAATTAGAGGATATGGTTACGAGGTTTATGTCAATACTACAATGGATGATACAGATGCTAATAGAAGACGTTTGATTCGTTTTATTGCTCAAGAAGTAAGGAATGAAATGAAAAAGAAGTCCGGAAAACCAATTCCTCACTTTGATAGAGCAGCTGTTGGCTTAGTATTGAAAGAGGCTCAAAGAAGAGCAGGTAGAAGAGGTAAACTCACCCTTCGTTTGAGAGAATTAGGAGGATTAGTTAGAGTTGCAGGAGATCTTGCGGCAGAAGAAGATGCTTCAGTAGTCACTCCAGAACATATTGCACGTGCTAGGATTATTGCTAAGCCTTTGGAACAACAAATTGCAGATAGATACATCGAAAGACAGAATGAATATGCAATGTTAGTCAATAGTGGTGCACGAGTAGGTAGAGTAAATGGTTTAGCAGTATTAGGCGCAGACTCTGGGTTATCTGATTTCTCAGGAATTGTTCTTCCAGTAGAGGCTTTGGTAACTCCTACTCAAGGACGAAATGGAGCAGTTTATGCAACTGGTGGCCTTTCAGATTTGGCTAAGGAGAGTGTAACTAATATCAATGCAGTAGTGAAGAAACTAACGGGCAAGGATATTGCGGATTATGATATCCATGTTCAATTCCCTGGAACTCATGGTGTTGATGGAGATAGTGCCTCAATAACAATGGCAACTGCAATAATTAGTGCGTTTGAAGACTTGCCTATCGATCAAAATTTAGCCATGACTGGTAGTTTGAGTGTACGTGGAGAAGTTTTGCCGATAGGTGGAGTAACTGCAAAGATAGAGGCGGCGGCGAAGTCAGGAATTACTAGAGTAATTGTGCCTAGAACAAATATGAGGGACGTTTTGATTGATGAAAAGTATCAATCCATGGTTGATGTGATTGCAGTTGATTCATTGGACGAAGTCCTTGAACACGCCTTGATACAAAGTGATGAGAAGGATAGTTTGGTTGATAGATTATCAAAGGTTGTTGACAAGTTGACCTCTATTCCAGATAAAAGTCCAGTATGAAAATTATAATCCAAATATGGATAGAATCCAAACTATTGGGTCTCCTAAGATTATTGTAAGTGGGATGCTAGGAAAAACATAGATTAGAAATGGATGTTTTTTTGTTATCCATGCTTCTGTCTCGCCCATTTGACTCAATTCTTCTATTTTGGCAGATATTGAATCTGCATCTTCTTTAATTCTTCTTGGCCGCATTCGAACAGAAATTTGTTTTTCTCCATTGGTTCCATCAATTACTTCACTCAAAATCCATACCTGTTTCCCAATTATTTTGTCGAAAGGCCATTTTTCTGAATGCCAAATCATGTTAATTGGTGATTTTACTCCGTTAGAGATATTTGTAAAAAGTGTCTTAATTGGCAAGAATAGGAAACCTATAGCTGACCAAACTAGAACTGAAACCATTGGTGGAATCATAGATGCAACTCCTAAAACATCGAATCCAGGCCACCAAGGAAGTGCGATTGCAACTATCATTAGTGCCTTTGCATCTGCTCCTCCGTGCAGTAATCTCATTCTCCATGCAAGTTCAACGAATCCAATCATAATCAACAGGCCAAACAAATCTAGTAGCATTTGAGCATGATTCACTGCCAATTCCAGATTCGTAGCATCCTTAATTGAGAAAAGTGGAGGGTCAGCATAGAATCCTAGGATCCAAAGTGCATTTTCTCCATGAAGTAATATGCTACATACTAATCCTATAATTCCAAATAAGTACCAGAAAGAAACACCCCAATCGAGGTATGAGCCGTTTTTCATATCTGATATTGAGGGGGTTCCGATTACACTAATTGATGCCCATGCAACAATTCCTAGTCCTGTAAGAATAAGTGCAAAATCCGCTCCTAGTAACATCATTTCAATGCACAAAAGAAAAACAATAGCAACTCCCCATCTGATCCACCAATCATTTGGGACTCTTCTAGTCCAATAATCCATGGCTGCTGCTCCTCCCATACACAGTAATAGTATTGTCAAACGTAGAAGTCCGACTAAATCTGAGGGTGCTGGCGTCCACATCTGATTGGGACAAATTCTGCAATGGACTTAAAGTCGGTCGTCCTTCAACGATAGAATAGTGCGGAAGGATGTGTGTGAGTCATGAGCGATGTAAATACTCGAATCCAACAAATTGCGACGGTTCTTGAACAACTTCAAGATAGTCAAGTTCCTAGAAATATTCGTAAGACTGCGAAGGAAGCAACTACAGAATGGTTACTTAATGAAGATAAGGATATGGACGTACGTCTAGGAATGACTGCCAGTAAATTAGATGAAATTTTCAATGATGCTAATCTACCAATTCATTTTGGGCCACTTTGTCTTCAAATTCAAACTGCTCTAGAGGCCCTTCTCCGTGAAGTGCAATAAGTGCTGAATTTGTGTTAGTTCTTTTTTGTAATTCGCTGAATATCGAATAAAACGGAAGTTTACTAACAAAAAACAAGAAAATTCGCTAGTTGAGGACTAACGTTGCTTCTTTTCAATAATCTTTGGACGTAGATTCTTATACCCACATTTTCGACAAGGACGCGGTTTTCTGCCGCGATGTGTGGCAGAACAACGCATGCAAATCCACTTGTGGAGATTGCGTTTCTCTGCTTCGGGGAAACGTGCCATGAATCCGTGGACTCACGTCCCCTTCATAACCGCATCGGATGAAGAAGAGGCTTGTATTGTTACAAAGGCATTATTCAAAGGCCTTATTCGCCCGAGACTAATCATGCCTGCTACAGTAGTCCTCGGAGCACAGTGGGGAGACGAAGGAAAAGGAAAATTGGTTGATCAATTAGCATCTGAAGCAGATTGGGTAGTCCGTTTCCAAGGAGGATCAAATGCTGGCCATACAATTGTAATTGGTGAAAGAAAACTTGCTTTCCACCATTTGCCTAGTGGAATCACTTACAGCCATTGTAATTTGGTTCTAGGTGATGGGATGGTTATCGATCCTTGGAAGTTAGAACAGGAATTGGATTCTTGGTTTGCATTTGGAGGAGAAAGGCCTGAAGGTGAAAGATTGTTTATCTCAGAAAGAGCTCATATCACACTTCCCTACCATCGAATTTTAGATGGAGCAGACAAAGAGATTGGAACTACTGGAAGAGGGATTGGTCCAACATATAGTGATGCAATTAATCGAATTGGCATCCGCTTTGTTGATCTCCCGTCTGTACTATCTGATGATTCCAAGATTACATCTATGGTTACTCGAATGAATAAACAATTGATTGCAGCGAACTTAGAAGCAAGTATTGACGAATCTTCATTGAAGAGTGATCTTGAATGGATACAATCTAGATTTGGTTTCTCAGTTCGACCTACTGGGGTAATGATAGATCATTCTTTGAAACGCGGAGAATTTGTTTTATTGGAAGGTGCTCAAGGTGCTCTTCTAGACATTTCACAAGGAACATATCCTTACGTTACCAGCTCAGTAACTAGTAGGGCAAATGCCACTCATGGAGCAGGGATTCATCCAGGACATGTTAACCGATGTATAGGTGTAGTAAAGGCATATACTACTCGGGTAGGGCATGGTCCTTTTCCAGCGGAATTAACTGATGAAGTGGGCAAACATCTGGGAGAAGTAGGTCATGAATTCGGAACAACGACGGGACGTCCACGACGTTGTGGTTGGTTAGATATAGTCCCCCTTCGTCATGCAATGAGAGTCAATGGTTTTGATGAAGTAGTACTCACAAAATTGGATGTTTTAGGAGGAATAGATGAGATTGAAATCGTTATTGGATATGATGTTGAAGGGGCTCAAGTGCATGAATTTCCATCAGATATTGGAGCATTAAAGACAGCGACTCCAATTACGATGAAATTACCTGGTTTCTCACCTTTATCTCTTGATGAATGGTTAAAATTATCCCGAGAGGCAAGGGCTACTGGCCAAGGTTATTCTGTTCTTCCTCCAGAGGCTCAAGTATACATTGACACAATAGAGAAATTACTTGGAATTCCCGTGACTAGTGTGGGAGTAGGCCCCGATCGTGAAGCTTCAATTGAGAAATCTTAGAAGAACCCAAGATTCATGACTAACCTCTTGCAGCGTAATGTATGGGCTTCAAAAAGAGGGCGCGCGCAAATCGTGCTCCGAAGGCTAAGAAAGTCAAATCAGATGATCAAGAAGGAGAAATCCCTTGTGATGTCGCTAAATGTGAAAATTGGGCTGACAAACGATTTGGTGGACGTTCGATTGCCATAGACAACGCTATTGATGTCTGGGGCGATGACGGATTAAAGAGAGATGTTCGAAGAGTTAGAATTTGTCGTCCTTGTTATAGGGAATGGAAGAAGGCAAAAAAGGACGAACCGGATCAATATTAATTTCCCATTAATTGATTTCCCATTTTGGATTTGGTGTCCACCACATACATGTAGGGACAGGTTTTGGCCATTCAACGGGTATTTCACCCTTATTTTCAATCAGTGAAACAAAAAAATCACGATGTTTTTTCAAAACCGTTTGAACATTTTTTCCACGAATTGTTTGACCTCTTGAAGGAACAATAACTTCTGGATTTAATGAGATGATTTTTTCTATTGAATCAAGCATTTGTGGGATGTTTCCAGTTGGTAGGTCTGTTCTACTAGGTAGTTCAGGTGCAGGAATAAGATCGCCAGTAAAAACAATGGAAAGTTCGGGTATTAAAAATGAATTATGACAATTAGTATGCCCAGGCGTATGGATCGATTTGATGCTTCCTCCTCCTAAGTTCATTTGCCAACCATCATTAAGGGGAATCGTTTCAGTAATTGGCATATCTGAATCATATCTCGATGCCCACGTAGTAAGTTGATCATTTGACATTAATGAATTTGAAGCAGCAGGATGAATAAGAATAGGTGCCTGAAATTTTTCACTTAGGTAATTTGCTGCTCCCGCGGTATCATAGTGCCGATGAGTCAGTAAAATCGCTTCAATTTCTGGCAAGAATTCAATTTTTGATTTTATGCGTTCTTCCACATTTACTTGATGCCAAGATGTACCGGTATCAATCAATACACTTCTCTCTGACCCTGCAATAATTGAGATGCTTGTGTCATGGTGAATGCCTGGCAGACGTATGACTTCCACGTGCTCTGATTATTCGTCTTGTGAATCAAGGTATTGTTTGGTTAGAGTCTCTACTAATGACCATTAATTGGTTACATTTATATACTCTGGAGTCGAACTATACAACCCCGAGTTGGGAAGATGGTGATATAATGAAACCGGAGAAGAAATCAGAATTAGCAAATTCCAAGCGCTCAAAAAGAGGTGGAGAATTTACTTCGCAACCAAGGCCCAGTCAGAAGCAAAGAAGAACTGATGGCCAGTCTGAACCTTGTCAATTATGTGGTTCTAATGAATGGGATACTGATGTATCTCGCGGGGAGACCGTTTGCTCAGTATGTGGTTTTGTTGCGGAACAAAATATGATTGATCCAGGTGCAGAATGGGTGAATCATTCCGATGGGGCCGATCGTTCTAGAGTGGGAGCTCCAACTACTGTGAGTCTTTCAGATAAGGGACTTTCGACAATAATTGACAAGCGAGATTTGATTGGAGGAAATGCTAGATTGAATGGCATGTCTTCCAAGCAGGTTAGAGATTGGAGAAGGAGAGCAACAATTGATCAACGCTCTAAAACAAGGGACAGTAGATCAAGGAATTTAGCCAAGGCCATGCAATTTATTCGTGACCGAGGAGATCTTCCTCCACAATTAAGAGATCAAGCAAGTGGTCTATATCGTAGAGCTGTAGAGAAGGGTTTGGTCACTGGCAGGTCGATTAGGGGTGTAACAGCAGCATGCGTATATATTGCAGCTAGAGAAGCTCGAATTCCTAGAAGAATTGAAGATATTGCTGAGAAATTTGATATGGTAACCGAAGTAGAAGTCAAGGAATTAAAGAGAACAATACGATTAGTAGCTCGTGAACTTGGTACCCATCATGTCTCGGGCCCTACTGAATACCTTGACAAGTTCCATTCAGATCTTCAACTACCTCCAAGGGTATTGGGTAGAGCTAATGAGATTTGGAATCAAACCAAGGAAGATCTTGCTTGGCAGGGGAAGAAACCTTCTGGAATAGCTGGTGTTTTATTATATCGAGCTGCTGCTGATTGTGGTTCAAACCGTACCCAAAATGAAGTTTGCAATGTCTGTGGAGTAAGTGAAGTAACCCTTAGGGGGCTTTTGAAATTACTAAACCAAAGAGTTCCCAAGTTAGAAGATTCCTAATTCAAATTGAGCATCTTCTGAAGCATGGATTTTTGGGTCCCATCGTGGTGACCAAACCAAATTTACATGCACAGAATCAATTCCCTTTGTCCCAAGGCCAGCACGATGTACTGCCGCCATAATTTCTGGCGCAGCAGGGCATCCTGGAGAAGTTAAAGTTAGATCTATTTCAGCATGAACTCCATTTTCCTGTTCTTCTATACGGACAGCATAAATTAGTCCAAGATCTACTACTCCTATTTTCATTTCAGGGTCCTGTACTGGTCTGATTGAATCGATTACATCTTCTGATAGTCCCAAGATTACACCCCCGACATGTCTGACGCAGTCGTTCTAATCATTTCAAACATATTTAGGAATCCATTAGCTCTTGATGGGGTCAATGAGGCTTTAACATCCATTTCATCAACAAAAGTTGGACTAAGTGATGCAACTTGTGAAGGAGGTAACCCATCTACTCCTATTGCAAGAATGGCAATGAGGCCTTGAACAATATTCGCATCAGCCGCTCCATGAATTTGAAAACCTCCATTTTCATCTAATATACATTCAACGTGGGCTTCTGATTGACATCCCTGAACCCTATTTTCATCATTCCAATCTTTTGTTTGAAGTTCATGAGGCAATTTATTTGCATAATCAAAAAGAAGTTCATATCTCTCCATTCGGTCAAAACAATCTTTGAACTCGTCAATGATTTGTTGAAGTGGAGGTGGCCAATATGTCATTTTCAGCCCTCGCTTTTTATTCAACTAAATCGTTCCACAATATCAGTTAGATATTCAATGAAAGATTCTGCTTCTGCTTGAGTATTGTATAACCAGAATGAAATCCTAGCAGTACTAGCTACTCCTAGAGCCTCCATTAGAGGTTGAGCACAATGGTGCCCAGTTCTAACTGCAAATCCACCTGAATCAAGTAGGTGTGCAAGATCTTCAGCATGGATTTTTTCATGGAGAAATGAAACTACACCCGAACATGTATCTAAATCATGCCTGCCGTATATTTTGATACCCGGAATTTTTGACATTTCCGCAGCAGTGTGTTTGGCTAAATTTGAAACATGTTCATGCACTTCTTTCATATCTAGCAAAGATAACCAATTTATTGCAGCATGCCATCCAAAAGCCTCGGCAATTCTTGGAGTTCCTGCTTCAAATTTTTGTGGCCCTTTTTGGAATGTTGAACCTTCAAGAGTTACAGTTTCAATCATATCTCCTCCAGAAATAAATGGATCCATGGAAGCCATAATTTCTGGTTTAACCAATAGTGCTCCAATTCCAGTTGGTCCTCCCATTTTATGGGAACTTAAGGCCAGAAAATCACATCCTAATTCAACAAAATTGATTCTTTCATGAGGTGCTGCTTGAGCGGCATCAATCATAACAAATGCTCCTTCTCCGTCATTTCCAGTTGACTTCGAGAGCTCAATGATTCGCTCCACATCATTTCTAACACCCAATACGTTTGAAGTATGAACTACGCAAACTAAACTCGCCTCAGTTACGGCAATCTCAAATGCTTCCATATCTAATGTTAATGTGTCCCGTTCCAGAGGAATATATCTAATCTCTATACCTCTCTCTTTTGACAGAATTTGCCAAGGAACAATATCTGCGTGATGTTCCATTTCTGTGGTTACTATTACATCTCCTTTTGACAGATTAGCTCTTGCCCATCCATAAGCAACTAAATTTATTGCTTCAGTAGTTCCACTTGTAAAAATCAAATGATCTCTAGGAGATCCAAAAAATGCAGCAATTTCGGTTCTAGCGGTTTCATATCCTTCTGTTGCTTCTCCTGCTAAGGTATGTACTGCTCTATGTACATTTGAATTTGAATTCTCATAATATGAGTTCATTGCTTCGATTACTTGTTTGGGTTTTTGAGTAGTTGCAGCGTTATCCAGATAGACCAAAGGACGCCCTCCATCCATCGTTCTACTTAGGATGGGGAAATCTGATCTAATAGCCTCTAGGTCTAGCCCCATAGTACTCCGAAGACCCGATTGGATTTCAACCCGTGTATCATTCAAATCGTATTCAGATGATTCTCAATGCGCTCAATCAACCAGCCATGTAACTGCTGAGACCCCATATCCGATAGTGGGGTATTAAGAAATGCAGCAATTAGTGCTGCTCTTGCTTGATGTTCATCAAAACCTCTTGTTGAAAGATAGAATAATTGTTGTTCGTCCAATGGTCCATTTGCTGTTCCATGCCCACATCCAACAACTTCGCTTTCAAGTACTTCTAACTCTGGAATTGAGTTTGCTTTGGCCTTTTTGGAAAGAAGTAAATTATGAAAAAGTTGGCCTGCATCTGCTCCTTTTGCCCCTGCATCAATTCTCAACATCCCTGTTCCAGTGGTGTTACTTTTTCCTCCACATGCTGAATGCCATTCTAATCTACTATGTGTTTCTCTACCTGTATGTGTAATTTCGATATGAGAGTCAAGATGGTCTTGATTAGAAGAAAGAATAGATCCATTGACTTTGAGAGAAGATCCTGGTTCTGAGAGCCAATGTCTAATATCGATTTTTGCTTGTGATGATGAAGCATTTACGGTTCCGGCCTTAACTTGAGCATCTCTTCCTAATGATAATGCATCACATCGAAGTAACCTGCTTCCAGTAATTTGTGTCACTACATCATTCACAATAGAATTTGCACCATATTTTCCTTCTCGGAGGATACCTGTCCACTTTGCATCTCCTTCGATAATTGTAATTATCTCTGCTTCAACTTGATTTCCGATATCAATCAGTAATCTTACAGTGCATATATCTCCAGTTGTTGTAATTTTTACAAGTAGTGGACTTTCAATTTTCAGTTTGTCTTTTATTGAAAATTTGTACACTTTAGGTACAACGGCTGAAATGAATTTTGGAGCCGCTGTACCATTGTCAAAATCAAGTTCATGTCCGAGTCTTTCAATGTCTAAATCTGTTGCTTCATCGATCGAAATTCCTTCTGGGATAGATTTCCCATCTACGAGTGAAATTGAAATTTCAGGGGAATTAGATTCTGGAATATCCTCTATACTTCCAGTTGGATGTGCTTTTTTCCAAGAAGTATACCTCCAGATATGTGCTGCTTTGTCAGTAATAGCATGCACTAGATACGAGGAACTCATACAGATTACTCACCCAATACTTCCTTCCATTTCTAGTGCCATTAATTGATTTAATTCGACTGCATATTCCATAGGTAATTCTCGAGTAAATGGTTCAAAGAAACCGTTTACAATTAGTGCCAATGCTTCTTCTTCAGAATGTCCTCTACTCATCAAGTAGAATAGTTGGTCATCACTAACTTTGCTTACCGATGCCTCGTGTTCACATCTTGCCCCTGAATTTCCAACTTCCATTGTGGGATATGTGTCTGAACGACTTTCTTCATCTAAGAGTAATGCATCACAAACCACGTTAACCTTACAATTTTCTGCCTTGGGTGAAACTGTTACCATCCCTCTATAGGATCCTCTTCCTCCATTCTTGCTAATACTCTTTGATAGAATCTTGCTTGTTGTATTACTTGCTAAATGGTGAATCTTTGCACCAGCATCTTGATGTTGACCTTTCCCTGAATAAGCAACTGAAATTACTTCTGCATGAGATCCTTCGCCTTTCAGAATTACAGCAGGATATTTCATAGTAAGTTTTGATCCGATGTTCCCATCAATCCATTCGATAGTTGCCTTCTCATGAGCTATTCCTCGTTTAGTGACTAAATTGTACACATTCGCAGACCAATTTTGTACTGTCGAGTACCGGATATGTGCTCCAGGTAATGCAATTAATTCTACTACTGCAGAATGAAGAGAGTCGGTAGAATATGTAGGAGCAGTACACCCTTCAACATAATGTACACTACTTCCCTCGTCTGCGATGATTAATGTACGTTCAAACTGTCCCATGTTCTTCGCATTGATTCTAAAATATGCTTGAACAGGCATTTCTACATGTACTCCGCTAGGGACATAAATGAAAGAACCACCAGACCAAACAGCAGTATTTAGGGCGGAAAATTTGTTGTCGGCATATGGGACAACTGAACAGAAGTATTTCTTGACAATTGCCTCATATTCTCTTAATCCACTATCCATATCTAGGAAAATCACTCCTTGCTCTTCTAAGTCTTCTCTGATACTGTGGTAGACTGCTTCGGATTCATATTGAGCAGTAACTCCTGAGAGCCATTTTTGCTCTGCTTCTGGGATTCCTAATCTGTCGAATGTATTCCTAATATCTTCTGGAACATCATCCCAATTTTTTTCAGTTGAATCAGAAGAACGAAGATAGTAGCATACTTTGTCGAAGTCAATTTCTTCCAACATATGCATATTTCCCCATGTAGGCATTGGTCGCTCATTGAAGTGATGAAATGCCTTTACTCGAAGTTCAGTCATCCATTCCGGTTCATTTTTTAGTGCCGAAATATCTCTAACAACTTGTTCAGATAGTCCAAAATCAAATCTTATAGTGGCATTTTCTGGATCATGCCATCCTGCTTTGTAATCACCAACTGCGGATCGCGCATCTTCACTCATTGTCCATCACTTCCTGTTCTACCCAATCGTACCCTTTTTCTTCTAATTTATTTGCAAGTTCTGGTCCACCAGATTTCACTATTTTTCCATCGATTAGAACATGTATTTTGTCTGGTTTAACATGTTCTAAAATTCTGTTGTAATGAGTGATAATTAATGCTCCTGAATTACTTCCTCTAATTGCTGCGTCTACCCCTTGGGCAACAGTTCTAATTCCATCGATATCTAGCCCCGAATCAGTTTCATCAAGAATTGCTAATTTAGGTTTTATCAACATCATTTGTAAGATTTCAAACCTCTTCTTTTCTCCACCACTAAACCCATCATTGACATATCTAGATAGGAAAGAACGATCGAGTCCAAGTTGTTCCATTCCTTCCTTTAGTAAATTTCTAAATTCCGCCCCTTTGGCGGCCTCTTCTCCCCTTATTGCTGATACTGAGCGCCGAAGAAAATTTCCAACTTGCAATCCAGGGACTGAATGAGGGTATTGAAATGAAAGGAAAACCCCTGCTCTTGCTCGTTCGAATGCTTCCATTTCTAGTAGATCTTCTCCATTAAGTTGTACACTTCCGTTAACTACTTCGTAATCAGGATGACCCATTAAAACATGAGCAGTGGTCGACTTTCCGCTACCATTTCGGCCCATTACGGCATGGACTTCTCCAGGCAAAATTTCAAGGTTTATTCCCTTGAGAATCATAGTATCATCTATGGATGCTTCTAGGCCTTCGATTTTCAACAAAGGTAAATTTCCCATGATATTCAACCTCTCCATTTACCGATGATTTATGAATACGTGGTTTATACTTGATACTTTAGATTAAATGTAAAGGATTTTCTGGAACAAACGAGGGAGTCGAATGTCGGATGATCTTGCAGACCAATATCGTCATCAAATTCGCCTTCAGATGCACGAAGAAGCAAATCGGCGTTTACAAGAAGTCAATGATCCGAGGGAAGATGCCCGTGTTCTTGCTCTATCTATTGTTGAATTAGTTAATGATTCAGATTTTTCTAATCAAGAAGAAGGATTACATCCTGACCTTGTCCCTTCTCTTATGGCACGTTTAGGTGATGTACGTGCCGCATTGACTGGTCATGGAGGGGCCCTGACAGTCAGAGAAGGAGAAGTCATCGATGATTCAGTCACTCTTGTAGTGGGCCTCGATGGTGCTTGCGTAGCATGTGGAGCTGCTCCTAACACGTTGAGTCAAATTCAGACTGATTTACTCTCTGATGAAAATATTCAAAACATATTTTTTGATATTGAAATTCTCGAACATTATGATGGCATAGTTAGGGATTTTCTGATTGAAAAAAGTGGAGTGAATTTTTGTTGAAATTTTTGTCTGATTCGATTGGTTTTGTTCGTATTTTGAGTCGTAAGGGTCATGATGGGATGACTCAGCGCTAGACATATGGGCGCCCAGTTCGATACATCTGCTTGTCGCCCACAAGATCTTGGAAAGTTTGAGATTACAGATAGAGATGGAGTATCTCGATTAGGTCGTCTTTTCACTAATCATGGGGTTTTAGAAACTCCAATGTTACTTCCGGTTGTCAATCCAAATATACGTACCATTGAACCTAGAGAAATGTGGGAAGAGTTCGGAGTTCAAGCCTTAATAACTAATTCTTACGTTATTTGGAAGCACGAAAAATTACGAACTCCAGCTCTTGAAAATGGCGTTCATGAATTACTTGATTTTCCTGGAGTAATTGTTACTGATTCTGGAACCTTTCAATCATATGTATATGGAGATATTGATGTTGGTGTAAAGGAAATTGTGGCTTTTCAACGAGATATTGGAGTGGATATAGGAACAATGTTGGATGTTTTTGGTCGTCCTGATCAATCGATTGGTGAATTGAGAGAGGCAGTAAATCAAACCGTTGAACGAGCTCCAGAATCTCTTGAAGAAGCTGGTTCAAATCTCTTATTGAATGGCCCAATTCAAGGTGGTCTTCATGATTTTCTCCGTTCAGAAAGTGCAGAAAAAATGGGTTCTGTTTCAGGAGATTTCCGAGGTTTCACGGTTCATCCAATCGGAGGAATAGTCCCATTAATGGAACAACATCGATATCTTGAGTTAGTAAAAATAATTCTAGCAGTTCGAGAAAAGATTCCAATTAATAGCCCAATTCATTTGTTTGGATGTGGACATCCAATGTTGTTTCCGATGAGTATATCATTAGGTGTAGATTTGTTTGATAGCGCAGCATATGCACTTTTTGCTAGAGATGGGCGCCTTTTGACTCCACATGGGACTGTCAGGATTGAAAATTTGAAGGAATGGCCATTTACTTCAAGGATTCTGAATGGCATTTCTCCTTCCGAAGTTAGAGAAATGGAAGAAAATGAAAGAACTGATTTACTTGCTAGGTACAATTTGGAAATCACTCAAGCTGAATTAGCAAAATGTAGGGAGGCAATTCGTTCTGGAAAAATTTGGTCACTTGTCGAACAACGAAGTCATTCTAGCCCTCAATTGAGAGAAGCATACTTGTTTTTGAAAGATAGATTATCTCTAAATAATGATTTTTCTTCTTCTGAAATTATTTCTTCTTCATCCCCAGTAAGATCTGGTTCAGAGCGTTGGACCTCCGATTCAAAATCTCGCCCTCATCTTCTTCATGCAAATATGTTGATTCGTGAACGTTGGAATCCTCCTTTGACAAATTGGAAAGGAGGAATTATTGAGAAACCAGGTGTTTTGTTAGTTTTGTCTGGACGAACTCCTTGGCGCGACTCTGTTAAGTCTGACATCATACGTTCATTATCAAAAAATCCCAATCTAATACCTATGATTCAAACTCCTAATGGCTTGCTTCCTTATGATTTGGAGGATTGGGCTCCTCTTTGTCATATCCAATCATTTGATTCGATTTGGTCTACTTTGCCCATTCCCTCCGATGAAACATTGAGAGAGTTGGGCTTAGATCCATCTAATCTTTCTATTCTACAAAGTTCTGATGAAGTGGTTGAGAAAGAAATACGAAGTCAGATATTTTCATGGTTGGAACAAAGTCAAATTTCAGCAAAATGTTCAGTATTCTTGAGAGCTTCTAGAGAGTCAACTGCTGAATGGTTGGAGAATATGACGGTTGATCGTTCTTCAACTGGTAGAATTCGGAATGTTTTCACTGCTGACGGACGACATGTGCTTTCTCCCCGTTTACGTGATGGTGGAATCTCTCTTACAAATGAAGGTGCAAAGGATTTACATTCTTTAGGTGAAGGGCCACCTAGATTAGTATTAGAAAAAGATGCGATTCCATTTGTCAGGGATGGTAGAAATGTTATCCATGGATTCATTGAACAAGTTGATGATGAAATCATACCTGGTCTAGCATGTTTGATTGTTGATTCAGATGGAGATTTGGTTGCCCATGGAATATCAAAATGCACTTCAAATGAGATTATGCAATTCAATAAAGGCATTGCAATCCGTACAAGGGGTGGAATAAAGATTCAGGAGTCTAAATGAATCATTCCGTCGGTTGATTGAAGTGTCTCATTGAACGATTGCTATTCAGGTGGAGCAGGTTGACCTCTCTAAACAGCGATTGGCTGATAGAGGCAAAGAGTCTTACCAAGAATTACGGACCTCATGTTGCTTTAGACAATGTAGACATCCAATTACCTCATGGATCTATTGGTTTACTTGGACCAAATGGTGCAGGAAAATCAACTCTAATTAAGACCCTATTGGGCCTTATTCAGATTACTTCCGGAGAAGGAAAGGTTCTCGGACATGATGTTAGAACCGAAGGCGATGCGATACGTAGCAAAATAGGTTATATGGCAGAATATGATACATTGAACCCTGATTTGAATGCAGTTGATCAAGTTCGTTATTCTGGAGAATTATTGGGAATGTCGACTGCTGTGGCCAATCAAAGAACACATGAAGTAATGGAATATGTGGGTCTACGTGATCAACGTTATCGAAAGATTGGAACATTTTCTACTGGGATGCAACAATCTGCTAAACTTGCTTGTGCAATTATCCATGACCCTGAATTACTTATTGTAGATGAACCATCAAATGGATTAGATCAAGAACATAGAGGATTCATGCTTGACACTTTATTCAATATTGTTCGTGATGGGGGTCGTTCAATATTGATGAGTAGTCATTTGATGGATGATGTTCAGATAGTTTGTGATAGAGTAATCATGATCCATAAAGGCAGAGTAGTGGTGCATCGAAGGATTGAAGATTTAGCTCGCCAAATTGATAGAGAAATTGAGATTTCAGTGTGGGGCGGCGCCAGTAAGATGGAACAAGAGTTGAAAGATGCTGGACTTACTGTACGAAGATTAGGTAGAATAATGAGAGTCCTTCGAGAAGATGAATCTACGGTTGATACTATATTGGGTTGTGCTGCTAAAGCCTCTGTTCAGATTAGGCAGATGGAGGAATATGAACCGAGTCTCGAAGATCTATTCTTACTAATTATGGATAAATTAGGGTACGGAACTCGTAGTGCTTCTGAATTGTTGAATTCTAATCCCAATTCTAGAATAATTGGAGATGGTTCGATAGGAGGTACATCAATATGAATGAATTACCTGAAGAATCTCCCTCAGAAGCCCCTTCGGAAGTTTCTCCATCGGTCCAAGAGTCTGCAAATTCTCTTGGAGTTACTAGAATGGAAGCAGCATTTGGCTCTGGTGATGGCGATGAAAATGCATTTGCTGCTGTATCTCAAGGTCAAGTAGAAGTTGGTACAATTTTCAATAGAGTATATCGTCCATGGAGAGGAAAATTAGGTCCCAGATGGGTTCGTAACTATGCAATTTATCGACATCATGTGTATGGAATGATTACCTCGAAAGGCCATCGATACTACCACCCATTTATTCGTTTAGCAGTTCTTTTTATTCTTATTTCATCGATGAGTACCTTAGGTTTCTTGATTCTCGGTTCATTAATTGGAGAGCCTGAAATCATGCGTCCTTTTGGGCTTAATAGAAACAATATTTATGCCAAAATTTTAGGATTCTTCCCCAGAAATGCTTTGTGGTGGCCGTTATTGACTGCTTTAGTCATTGGAGGAATGATATCTGAAGATCGAGCTCATGGGACATCGGCGATTTACTTTTCACGACCAATAAATCGTCTCGATTATGCTGTGATGAAATATCTTTCAGTAGCAAGTATACTTGGTGGTGTAATTTTACTAACTTATGTTTCATATTATTCGTTAGCTATTGTTGTAGAGGGTCATGGTTGGGCATATCTCTTTGATTCTTTTCCTCTATTCATTTCAGGTCTTGGAATTAGTATTCTTTTAATTATCACATATACTTCAATTGGAATGGCATTATCTGCAGTATCTAAAGGAAAATTCTTCCCAGCAGTTGGTTTTCTTTCAATAATTCTAGGAACAAAGTTAGTTGCTTTTCTTATTGATAGTTTGTTTGAAAGAAGTATTGTATATATTCTCAGTCCATATGACAATCTTGCATATCTCGGCCAAATCGTAATGGGAATAAATCCAGGATATGATCACCCAATTGCCTTTTCTGCAGTTTCTCTTCTTGCGATGAATGTAATTTCGTTATACGTCATATCTGTCAGAGTAAATAGTCTGGAGGTGACTAGAGAATGATTCCAGACTCCCAACAGGTTGGAGAACATACTCCTGTTAGTATTCAAGTGAATCAGTCAGTTCCTGCCGTAATGCTTGATCATGTTTCAAAATGGTATGGCCAAGTAATTGGTTTGAATGACGTCAGTCTGGCTATTGGTGGAGGTGTTACTGGCATTCTTGGCCCGAACGGGGCTGGAAAAAGTACCTTGTTCAAGATCTTAGTTGGACGTTTGAAGCCAAGTCAAGGAACAGTTCGGCTTTTTGGCATTGATCCTTGGAGAAATCCTGCCCCTTATTCTAGGGTAGGATATGTCTCAGAGGGTGAGAAACTCTACGATTGGATGACTGGTCATGATTTTGTTTCAACTTTGGCTCGTCTTTACGGGTTTACTAGAGACGAGGCCTCCGCTAGAGCAGATCATGTTTTGGAATTCGTCAATCTTTCTGACGTTGCTCATAAGCAGATTGGGAAATATAGCAAAGGAATGCGTCAAAGGGTAAAGATTGCTCATGCACTAGTAAATGACCCTGATTTGATAATTCTTGACGAACCCCTTCAAGGATGTGATCCAGTTGCGAGAACAACGATTATGAATGTAATTCGTGAAATTGGAGGGATGGGCAAAACGGTAATTGTTTCTAGCCATATTCTTTCTGAGATTGAACGGATTACAGAGCAGATAGTAATTTTACACAATGGTCGTTTGTTGGCATTGGGCAATTTACATGCAATCCGAGGAATGTTAGACAAACACCCTCATCGTATCCTTTTAACAACTGATTATCCACGTAAATTAGCCGCTCAAACTTTAGCAGTAGAAGAAGTACATGGAGTACGTTTCCCTCTTCCTCATCAACTTGAAATTCAGACAAATGATCTAAATGCAGTTCACTCAATTCTCCCTTCTCTGATTACTTCTTCAGGACTTCGAGTTACATCTATTCAGAATCCTGATGATAACCTTGAGAGCCTTTTAGCTTATCTTATGGAGGGTAGAGCATGACTGAAAAGATTCGAAACCAAGAGTTCCCCCAAGTCTCGGAACAACAGGTTTCTGCATCTATTGTTGAGGCTCCTAATACGGAAGTCGAAAAATTACCAGATAGAATAATTCTCAACAGTGTTTGGAGTGGTTTAGATAGAAAAGCGGGAGCTATTATTGAGTTTACTGCACGTCAACTTAGAGTTCGTGCTTCTACATGGGTTATTGCAACTGTAGGGTTAATGCTGATGATCCTATTATTGGCTACTTATGCTGAAGCAATGGTAGAAGGGATTGAACCGGTTGATGATGATGGTGATTCAGAAGATTGGGATGAAGATGGTTATCCTTTGGGACAAGAAAGAAAGTGGGGAACTTCTGATTGGAACAGTGCGGAATTTCCTGGTTCAGGGATTTTTATTGGTGAAGATTGGCTTAATTGGAATCAAGGAGAGCATACTGGAAATCATACTTATCGAGGAAATGCTGTAATCACTTCATACACTTGGATTGGAGAGCCTCCAATTTCGCAGAATGTAGGATGGGCACAGGTAGGTAATTTGAGTGATTGTACGGATTACGAAGAAGAATACGATTTACAAACAGGTCGTTCTTGTTTAACTTCTGATGGAGATATTAGATTCAATGGAATAATTCGGGTTAATGGAACAGTGGGAGTTGAATCAGAAAAATGGTATCAATATCTTGAATGGGGAGAATTTATCGGAGCCTCCGAAACCCCTATTCCTAAAGATCCACGCTCGATGTATATTGATGAGGACGGATTCGACATTGACGTATCAACAGGAAATACTAGTCAAGGATTTGATGATGATGGAGATTGTATTAGAGATTGGGATTTTCCTACTGGAACACCTTCATTTTCGGAATATATTTGGGATGAATATGATTATTTTTCCCCAGACTCTAATCGAAATGGAATAGAATGTGATGTAGAACTTGTTTTTGATAACAATGGAAATTTAATCTCTATCCAAGCAGATGAATTAGTTGATGAAGATCCGTCAGAGGATGAGTTTGTTTTGGAATCATTGCATCGTGGTTTCGTTCTTGCAGTTGGAAAAGTAGCCTTCTTGTTTTTGTTGGGAATTTTTATTCCATTGTTCCTCGCTACTGGATTGATTAGAGATGAGATGGCTTCAGGGACAATGTATTATCTGGTTGGTAAACCCATCCATAGAGCCGAATTCTTCGTTTATCGAATTCTTGGTTTTATGTCAATAGCAGCCCCTTACATGGTGGCTTTGGCATTATTTGTAGGATTGGTAACTAGTTTCATAGGTCCAGGGGACTCACTTTTCCGATTTCAAGATTTGACTGTTTGGTTAATTATTGGGATTACTGCTGCTTTGGTCCTATTGGCCTATTCAACTACTTTTTCCGCATTAGGAGTGATTTCTAAGAGATTTGGAATTTATATTGCCATGGTAATGGGGGTATGGGAATTTATCATGGCATTCTTCTCTTTACTCTCATCTGGTCAGAGTAAGGTTGCTTGGCTTTCAGTTTCTCACTGGGGTTTGGAAATGGTGAATTCTGCCGCATTGATTTCATGGCCGGATTCAGGTTATTATGACGTCATAGGTTCAGGATTATTCAATTCATCAGTAGTATTCTCAATTTTTTGGAATGAACCAACAATTGCCCCAGATTCTCCGATTGCATCTTTGTTAGTTTCGTCCTTTTTCTTGTTGTTATACATCGGAATTTGGGTGTTAATCGGGCAGTCATTCTTGGGAAGAAGAGAGATTGATTGAGAATTAGGTTATCAGCCGTATTGCACCTCGCTGTGCATGGATCGATTCGAGGGGGACATTGATACTCTCTGGCGTCTCGATTTTCTTCCTCCTCTTCATCGTTTAACTTGGCAATGGTGGTGGTGGTTGGTTGTTCTTCCTTGTGAGGAACATCCTGAGCGTTCTAAACAGTTGATGGTGCTTTGGTCAACAAAGGATACAGTTTCAATTGACGTCAATGGAGTCCCATGGGAGGGCCAACGTTTCCATACAGATGATGATGGAGGGCACACATTAGGTGGAATGGTTTGTGCATGGTGGTATGATGGAGAGAAAATGTTTGAGCCTCTAGTACTAAGAAAATGTAGGATGCTTGCCCTTAATCATCGTCATGAACTTTGGCCATCAAATAGTGCAGGAGGCGCTATTGTTCCTTTCACTGATGATGATTTATCTATGGGACTTCGGCCAGATAATAGCGCCTTTTGGTTGCGTTTAATGTCTGATGAGATTATGGTTGATCAAGGAGCTCCTTCATCATTTAATCTTGAGATGACGCCGTGGAATCCTCCACTTTCAGCCGCAACACGTTCACATAATCTGTTTACTGGTTCTATGGGTTATGATATTCTTCGGTTACATGGGACTAAAGCATCAGGAACTATTGATGGAGAGCATGTTGAAGGAACAGCATATTTCCAAAAGGTAGTAGTTCAAGCACCATCCGTACCTTGGTTCTGGGGTTTCTTACATTTTGACGACGGTTCCTATTTCGATTGGTTTATGCCTCATCTTTCTCTTTCAGTGACTGCAAATGATTCAACACCATGGAAACGAAGGGATCGTCATCGTTTTCCACTTAGGACTGCGGGTTTATTTCATGATGCTAGAAGAGGTCGAACAGAACGATTTGAACGATGTGAAGTGGAGTTAATTCATTCTACTGCTGACTCTTTGTTGGATTCGGATGGAAATATCTTGCCTTCATTTAAGGTACGTGTTTGGAATGGTAGAACCCAAATAAGTACAATTTTGCAGGCAACAAGTCGTGCCCATTGGACGTTTAATCAACCTACACGAATGGGTTTAGAATCACATTTTACTTACAATGAATATCCTTTGACAGTGGAAAAACTTGTGATAATGGACGAAGTTGAAGTTAGAACTCCTGAAGATTATGAATGGATTAGAGGGAATGCAGAACATTCTTGGGGAATTTTGCATTAGATTGCACATTACCGGCATGTCGTTAAATACGAACCTGTAAGTGATGCTAACAGAGGGATTGTAATGGGAGAGAAGATGGAGTCATTTAAACAGGGATTAAATGTGGAGGCTGCGCGCAAGGCAGTTCCTGAAATGTCATCGTATGAACAACCGTATTATCGTTCTAGTCCAAGTTTTCTCTCTATGTTCCCTAGATACGTTTTGGTCTTTGTTGTTTTCTTAATTCATATGTTGTTTTGGTGGGGAGCTACAATGAATGGTCCTTCAGGAGAAGGAGGATTGAATTCTTTCTTGTCAATACTTCACGGTCTTTCAGATTTATTTGGAGTAACAGGATTTTTTGTTCTAATGTTGTTCATCACATGGTGCAATAATTTTGTTAATTTCAGTACCTCTGGTAGATGGTATACAATTTCATTACTTTTGATTTCGTTAACACCTGGATTTTTCTTTCTTGAATGGGTGTTTACGGATGGACCTGCAGGAGTATTAATTGGACTAGTAGCCGAAACTCCAACCGGTTTTCTTCCTGATTGGAATGACTCGTTTTATCTTTATTTTGGAGTCATATATTCCTCAGTCATGTTTGTGCTAACAATAATGTATCAACGCGCATTTACCTATGTTATTACTGACAAGCAAGTGTACCTCAAGAAGGAGTTTTTGAAGTTCATTGATGCTAATAGCCATGCAATTAGTTTGACTAAAATTGAGAACCTCAAAGTTGAGAGAAGTTTGATTGGAAGGATGTTAGGATACGGCAGCCTTCACGTAATTACAGCATCTGGAATGGGCCTTCGAGAGGATTCAATTTCAGTTGGTACTGGTGCAGCATCAGAAATTACAGACGCGGCAACAAATCAGAGTAGTAATTTCTTTATCCGAATGATTCGCTTAATGTTTGTAGTAATTCGACTCCAGAGAACTAGGACTACAGTGGACTTAGATCCAGAGGATTGTTTCTATGGAATTCGAAAACCAATGGACGTGTATGCTTTGGTGAATGAATTACGCACTAGACCCGGAGCTCCTGTAGATGGAGCTTCAAGTTCTCCCTCAGTGGAAGTAGATTCCTCGGAATCATCTGAAATTGAAGTAGTAGAGTAATCCTTTTCATCCGCACCGTTGATGAACTACCGGTGCAGACGACCCTATGGTGGTCACATGGTAGATGAAGAATTGGCAGTCAAAGCAGCACAATGTATTATGAGCGGAGATTATATGGGTGCGATGGAAAATTTTGAAGCCATAATCGATGCACATGGAGACAGTCCTGTTGGATATCATGGCTGGGCTGAAGCGGCTCTTTTTGAGATTCAAGCCAATGGAAACTTCGATGAAAAAGGTAATGAGCGAATCAATGAAGGCCAAGTTGCAGCATATTTCCAAAAAGCAGCAAAAATGGATCCTGAAAGTACTGAGTATCAGGCGGCATTGGCAAATGCATTGATTGAGTTTGATAGGATTCCTAAAGCCATTAGAGAATTGAAGAAACTCAAAGAATTGGGAGATTCTTCTGATGAATTTGATGTTACTGCTGACCTTTTCCAAGCAGCAAAGATGCTAATTGACAATATTGATTTCAAAACAAACTTCGATAGAAGTGAAGCGTTTGCAAAACAGTTTATCCCTGTTGCAGTAGAATTTGCTTTCTTAGGAATGGGTTTTGCATCTACTGAGGAAGCAGTAGAATATCTCGCACTCGAAGAGTGAGGGCGAAATATGACTGGGGATGAAGAAGAAGTCCCAGATATAGAAACTCAAAGACTAGTCTTGTGTTTTGGTTACCTTGGAGATAAATTCCATGGTTCTCAACTCCAGCCCGATGTTCGTACAGTTCAAGGAGAGATAGAAAAAGCGTTAAAGAAACTTGAATGGTTAAATTCTGAAAGTCATATTTGGATTTCATCTAGAACTGATGCAGGAGTACATGTTCGAATGAATCTTGGTTCATTCGACCTCCCTACTAATCGTTGGCTAAGTATCGGACAGAATAATTTTCTTCGTGCAGTGAATGACCGATTACCAGATGATGTATTTGTTTGGGGCGCATATGCAGTATCTGATGATGTATTTGTTAGAGTAGCAAAACGCCGTGTCTATCTTTATCGTCTCCAAGCGTTATCTGGGTGGCCAATTGATGTTTCTCCCGAACGAGTAGCACGTTGGTGCCGAATATTTGAGGGGGGGCATGATTTCACAAACTTCTGCAGAGTTGAAGAAGACCGTACAACTGTTCGAACCATCCATAGTTGTACTCCATGGGTTGATTTTTCAGGAAGAGTAGTAGGATTTAGAATCGAAGCAGAATCGTTTCTTTGGAATCAAGTTCGCCGTATTGCTTCAGCATTACACGGTCTTGCCACGAATCGAATCGAATTATCTGATGTAATTCGTGCACTTCATCGTCCAAATGATCCTATGGATTTTGGTCGTTCTTCTCCGGATTGGTTAATCCTATGGACGATTAATCATTCTGCTTTACCTAGTCTTGATTTTATGCCAATAGAAGCAGTTGAAGCATGGTCTAATCCTCCTTCGGGCAAGGATGAAAGAATGCATGAGCGTTGGCAGGAAATTGCTAGAAGAGAGATTGATTTGTTATTACAAAGAGGATGGATTTTGGGCATGACCTCAAATGATGGACAGATTGAGGTTGACGATTGAACCATCTTTCAGATCTAGGGATTCTCTGAGAAAAATATCTGCGATTACCTCTATGACTTCTACATGGCGAGTCAGATCTGGAATCAATATTGCACAAGGGATATCCTCTGATTCTGAAGTGCCTATTTTTGCTAAAA
>PAOZ01000054.1 GCA_002708695.1 Methanobacteriota archaeon
TCATCATAATCCAACAAATCATTCAATGCAGATTCTAAATCAGAGAATTCATTGGATACTAAACCAGGAACATAATCGGAATAATCTTGAATATCCGCAATCATTGTTTCCTGTGCTGCTGCTGCAACATAGACGGTTACATCTTCAATCTGATTATTTTCAAACCCAATCAACGCATTCGTGACATCAGCACCTCGAGGAAGCATGAATGTAGCACCTTGGCCAACACCTCCGGCAGTAAGTGTAACAGTCGATGATGACGAACCAATGTTTTCACCATCTACAGTACCTGTACGGAACTTGGTCTGTTCACCAAATGCACCAAAAGCGGATTCTAACATTCCCCATTCTACATCACCATCACCTGCAACATCCAATGATACACCAGATGCATAATGAGCAAATTCAAGATCAGCATGAATTCCATTTAATTCACACTGTACACTAGAATAATTTGCCCTAATCCCAAAACCTTGGACCCCTGCAGCAAACTCATAACGGGTATTATTGGCTACAGTAGTCATTGGCATAGGACCAGTGATTGCAAGCGGATTATTCGCGATAATCTGAATTGCAGCAGTTCCATCTGGACAGTCATCACTTACATATGGCTTGATTGCAGTGACTGTTTTAGTAAATCCAATTCTAGTTAATGGAGGAGAAAACGTCGAATCTTGCCATAGAGGAATTACTCCTGCAAAAGAATCTGACATCGGCGAACTAATCCATTTTCCAGGCATTAACATTCCATTTGATTGTTCAATACCCATTGTGGAATTAAAACCAAAGCTAAATCTAGTTCCAATGTTGAAACTAAACAATTCAGGAGAATTCAACTGATTCTGTCCTGAATTGAAATTAAATCTTAAATCGATTGAAGGATGGGCATCTGTATCTATATCCCAAAGCTCAATTATAGAACCTGAAAGTCCTGAAAGTGTATTGCCACTCCTATCTGAAATAATATTGTTACTTCCTGGTTGTAGAACGTCTATAGTAAGCGAACCATCTCCTGGAACGGTAGCATCTAGATTAAGGAAACCGAATCCATTAGGCGAATTTTCTCCAGTGTTTGAACTACTCGAAAAAGTACGGAAAGTAACACTACCTGCTTGAGGTAATGGATCTCCGATTCTAAGTGCATCGATATACCACCCTTGAAGTTCGGGACTTACAGGGGGGTCAGAAACATCGTTCTTTTCAAGTACGAACTTCAATCGAATATATTCGCCCTCATAACTTGAAAGATCCAATCCAACAGTGGCCCATCCTCCAGTACTTGCTGTCTGTGAATTATTTGAAGTGCCACCTATCATACTTGCACCAGTTGGGAATGTTTCCTTGTTACATTTTGTAGTGACTTGATTCACAGAAGTACCGCGCTGATAAATTCCATTTCCACCCGAGATTCCAGAAGTATTGGATAAATCCAATGGTAAAAACTCGAATTGAGACCAAGAAGAACCATCAGTTGAAGATTGAATCATTACATAAGCACAGTCTTCGTAATATACATTGGTGCCTGCTCCTGCACTTCTATAATACAAATTGTGGAAAGACATGAATGATGCAGAGGATTTTCCTGCCCAAACATATACTGATTCAGATGTCAATTCATATTGATATTCTCCCATGGATGAACGGTAATCCACACTATCAAAGTCAGTACCATAACAACTGTTCCCTGACCCACAACGGTTGATTGGGAAACCATTTTCTACTGATCCGATTTCCCAATTATTCTCAGGCATACCATTGATTGGAGGGCCGACATTGAAATTTACCGGATTCTCAAAATCTTGATTATATCCCAACGAAAATAGAGAAAGAGTAGATTCATCCTCAGTGAAGTCACTTGTAGAAGAGTACTGTGTAAACCCTCCGTTATACAATGGATTCCACAAGAAGGCACCATAACCAGTAGAATAAGCGTCATATCGTTCGCTGTAACCGTAGTTAACAGAATCTGTCCCTACTACCATTGCTGCTGCATTCACGGTTTCTCCTTCTGGTAGACTAATTGATCCAGATACTGAATCCGAATAAGTCGAAGGGTCATCAAGAGAAATATCGACACTGGATTGACCATTAGAATAAGTATTGACAGAGGCGGCTTGAGCCAACCCCATTGTCAACATTAACAGGGTAATAAAAATCGCCAGCGTGCGTTGAGTTCTGTTCTTTCCATTCATTTTCTGCCACTCCTCACCGTACGGTGGGTATACCGTGGACGTTTCGCCGCCTTAAAACTCCCACTCTTGAACGGGCACTATTTGTCGAAGATACAAAATAGCGGAATAAAGTCATTTCAAACCGATTTATCATGGCTTTATTGAAATGAGAGGAGTGCCGACGGAGTATTCATGAACGAGCCATATTCCACCGAACCAGTCATAAAGATGGATGAGGTTTTTCCACAACATACAAATGCCTACAATACATTATTTGGAGGAAGACTGCTTAGCATTATGGATACTGCAGCAGGAATGGTTTCAAGCAAATTTGCCCACAGAGAATTTGTAACAATCTCTATCGATGCACTAAAATTCAAACGACCTGCTTTTCAAGGTGATTTGATTGAAACAACCGCAAGAGTTGTCCATACCAGCACACATACTGCTGGAGTTCATGTAATAGCAAGGAGATTAAATCGAAGTGAATGGGAACGAGAGGAAATCTGCGAAGGATTCTTTTTCATGGTAGCTATTGATTCTCAAATGAGACCGATACCTATCCCTCAATTCACACCATCTTCTGAAGAAGAACAAAAATTATGGGCGCGTGCTCAAGATGCTAGAAATGCAATGAAAAATTCAGAATCATAACCTTTGATTTATGTGATGTGGAAAAATGTCTGTTCTGAACATATTATGTTTCTCCAATGAATCCTTTGCTAAAGAATTGGGAAAAAGAACAGATGATAGAGATGTTGAGTCATATATTTTCAAAGAACAAAGAGGAGATTCGCAGGATGCACTCACTTTTCTAAGACCGAGAAAACATCCTGAAAAAATTCGACCATTATTGGCTAGTTTAGACGTTGTAGATGCAGCAATTATTGAAATTCAAAGAGTCGATGCATCACTAGGCGAAGTTTTGGTAGCATCAAGTATTGCAGGTATTGAGAAAGGAGTGGCCGTAATTAACCCTGAAGAAGGAGGGTGGGTTGATCCTAATCAAGTCAAAACAATTTTGAATCAGGCTGGGCTACAATCATGGAGCATCTCAGAAAGATTTGACCCTCATGAAATAAAGGAAATTTCATGGAGATTTCTCGATGAAATGTCTGAAATCCGAGACCTTAGGTCTGCAGAAAAATCATGTGTTCCTGTAGACCAACATTTCAACGTCAAGGGAGTAGGGCTAGTAGCAATAGGAACTGTGCAAAGTGGTACAATCAGTAAACACGACAATATTGTAGTTTCTCCTGGAGGATTTTCTGGAGTGATTCGATCTTTGCAAGTAATGGATGTTGACGTGGATGTTGCAAATTCAGGCGATCGTGTTGGAATTGCAATTAGAAATATGAAGGACGGATCCCTAGAACGAGGGGCCTTATTATCCGTAAATGGGGACGAAGATTTGTTTGAGACACATAATTCCAGTTCACTCACATATGTTAGAGCACCATTCCAAAAGAGAAAAATAGAGATTGGAATGGTAATTCATGCTTCTACTGATTTACAATTTGTTGTTGGCCGTGTGAAAAATATTAATGAAGACCAAATTCTAGTTGAATGGGACTCCAGTCTAACGATTAGACCTAATTCAGATCGAAGATTGATTCTTAGTTAATTAGATTCTGTACCAATGCGAATCCTTGGTTATGCGATTAACATGAAAAAAGAATGATTGGAGAATCGAATAAACTTGACAAACTAGCCAATTACTCTCAAAAAATGATAAAAGGTATAAGTCAAAAGTGAACATCTTCCTTCTGGATGCACTCTGAAGACGGGCCCATTGGGGTCCGACCAGAAGAGGGGGAGGCTGAAAATTTCGGCTCTCTTCGACTGGTCGGAATCGAAGGGCGATTTCGCACATCACTTTCAGATGAGGGTCTGAAATTATCCCGTAGAGATGGACGCGGGCTTAGAGTTAGTCTTACTGCTTTAGATTCAATTCGCATGACTTCTAAACCAGTAATTCCATGGGGCTGGGCTGTTTTCTCAATATTGTTGATGATTTATGGATTTAGACTTGCCCCCCAGAATCTCAATATTTATCCTATGGCCATTTCAGGTTTAATTTTCCTAGTTTGGCTTTTGCATAGAAAAGAACAACTAATGATTGATGTTACAAATGGAGATAGGCATCGAATTCTAGGTAGAACAGAGAATCTAATTCGATTAAATAAATTCTTAGAAATGATGCTTGATGGGAGTTCACTTTCTGAAACAAGAGCCACATTGAATGTTGAGTCATCTTTAGAACCATCATTAAATGATGAATTCGTTTCAAGGATGAACAATGAAATGGATCTAGCAAAGGCATTAGCAACACATGCTGGAATCGGCGGATTTAGAGATAATAACAATGAAAACATGTTTAATCATGCATCCAAACAAGATGAATTCTCTTTCGAACCATCGATGTTTGATTCTCCAAGCCTTACAATTTCCAATCAAGAATTGTCTAATCAAATGCCCGAAACTGGAATTTTTGGGAATGCGCATAGAGAAAGAGCAAATGTAGCCTTAGCAAATCCAAATCAAGAATTTAGAAACGCATCGAATGCATTTGATGCCCCTAGAATAGAGGAGAATACTACGATTTCCGAAGGAGGTATTTTCGGGGATTTATTCGGTTCAATAGAACAAAATGAGACTTCAGAATTAGTACCTAGTTATGCGCGTCCATCCATCCAAGAAGATTTAGAATCAGCACAAAGAACGTATGCTGAAGTTACATCAATAAATCACAAAGAAGAAAGGCATTTACCCATACCAACAAGACAGCCTAGTAGCATGCAACTTATCCGTCAAGCTCAGGAACAATTTGACCCTGCTTCGTCGTCAATACTTCCTCCTCCTAATACAGGTGCAGTGCGAGAAGAATGCCAAAACTCTGGCCTTGTAGCAGATGCAAAGAGAAATGAAATTGTAGAAGCAGAACTAATTTCTGAATATTCGATGGAAGATATACCAACTGAATTGAAAGATTATCCTAGTTTCTCTCGCATGTTAAGACGACCGGACCACCAATCAAGACTAGTAATCAAACAGCCTACAAGGAGTAGGTCAAGTACTGTAATCAATTTACTAAGGTCATTCAATCCACAACGTGCATCTAGAAGAGCAATTGGGCTACTACGACTAAGAAGTGATCAAGATCATCAAGCGCAAAGAGCTTCAATTTCTATGGAATCAATAGCAAGGAATGCAGGAAGCCAAGCAAGGGGTGATGGATATACAGCCGCAATGGAATCCATTGCAGCAACAATCTCTGACCATGAAAGAAATACTGGAAATAATGCACTAAAATTGGAAGATTTGAACCCTACAAAAAATTCAGAGGATGATAGCCAATATCCTGGGATGAGAAGACTTGGATAAGATTAATCTGCTAAAATATTAGGGTGATTTTCTAAGTAACGTATTGTCACTCTTCTATCCAAAAAATCTCTCTCATTGAGTATCGAACGATGAAGAGGGATTACAGTTTCTACTCCAATAATTACTGTTTCAGCCAATGCTGCTCTACTACGGGCTATAGCTTCATTCCTATCTTTACCCCAAACAATCATCTTTGCGAGTAGTGAATCAAAGCATCCGGGCATATCATATCCAACATGAGCATGAGTATCAACTCTAATTCCCACACCTCCAGGGAAATGACATTCCCATAGTTTACCAGGAGATGGAACGAAATTTCTAGGATCTTCTGCATTTATTCTAAATTGAATTGCATGGCCACTAAACTGAACTTCCTCTTGAGACAACGGAAGTGGTTCACCTGCTGCCACTCGAATCCCAAGTTGTACCATATCTTCCCCAGTAATCATCTCTGTAACAGTATGCTCTACTTGTACACGCGGATTTACCTCTAGGAAATAGAAATCACCGTGAGAATCCCTGAGGAATTCAAACGTTGCTAATCCTCTGTAGCCAACTGCTTCTGCCCCCGCACATACTTTCGCGCCAATTTCTGAACGGACTTCATCCGAAAGCCATGGGCCTTCTTCCAATAATTTCTGAGGTCTGCGCTGGATGCTACAAAATCTTTCACCAAAATGAATCGCATTCTTGCCATCTGCGAGAACTTGAAATTCAATATGTTGTGCTCCTTCGATATATTTCTCAACGAAAACTCGATCATCCCCAAATGCACTTCTAGCTCTTGATTGGCACAGATTCAACGCAGATGAAAATTCAGAAGCATCATGGACAATTTGCATTCCAATACCTCCGCCACCCGCTGCTGCTTTGATAATCACAGGATAGCCAATTTCTGAAGCTAAAGATACGGCCTCATCAGCAGATGATACAGGTTCACTACTTCCTTTTGCTACAGGAAGACCTGCAGACTCCATTGCCTTACGTGCTTCGATTTTATCTCCAAGTAAACGAATAACATCAGAAGATGGTCCAATAAATGTAATTCCTTCTTCTTCTAATCTTCGAACAAAGTCTGCATTTTCTGCTAAAAATCCGTATCCAGGGTGTATAGCATCTACTCCCATAGACTTAGCCGCATGAATTACTGCCTCAATATCAAGATATGAATCCAAAGGATTTGGACGTAAAATCGGCCTAGAATCATCTGAAAAACGAACTGGAGTCGAAAGTCGATCTTCTCGACCATGGATCATGCAAACTTCTACACCCAAAGAACGCAATGCTCGTCCTATTCTCAGGGCGATTTCACCCCTATTCGCAATCAACACCCGGTTGAACATGATGTTACGAGGAACAATCAGGTTGATGATGAAATCGGATTAATACACATCTCGAAGGTATCTCTTTTCATCCTTCATCATTCGTTGTTCAACATATTCTGATGCATTCTCCAAAGTCATATCTCCGTGTTCAGCGCATATTTCAATTAATGTCCTGTGCACATCTTTTGCCATGTAGTTCTTATCACCACAGACATAGAAATAACCGCCTGCATTGATTCTTGACCAAATTTCTTCTCCATTTTTTGCCATTAAATGTTGAACGTAGACCTTCTCCTCGCCTTGTCTAGACCATGCCAAATCTATTCGTTCTAAATTTCCAGAAGAAAGCCATGATTCAATTTCATCACGATAATAGTATTCACCTTCTTCAGTCCAATCACCGAAAAATAACCAATTTTTACCTGTTGATTTGTCAATTTCTCTCTGCTGAAGAAATGCTCTAAATGGGGCTATTCCTGTACCAGGTCCAACCATAATAATATCAGTTGAACCATCTTCTGGAAGTACGAAACTTCTAGTTGGAGACATAAAAACTGGGACTATAGAATCGCCAGCAGGACAACGATCAGCTAAGAATCCTGTAGTTAGACCTGTTCTATCCCTATCATGATGATTATATCTTACAATACCAACTGTCAAATGAACGGTTCCTAGTTCAAAATCAGGAGATGATGCAATAGAATATAACCGTGGTTTTAGAGTATCTACTGCATCGACAAATTCTTGTGCACCTAGACGAAGATTAGGAAAATCAGAAAAGAAATCTAAATAATCTCTAGACCAAATATAATCCTCCATCATTTGATCATCATTAACTAATGATGTCCAAAGCGCCTTTTCGGGGTCGTCTATAGGCCCTAGAGGAGTGTAATGTTCGGGTAAATCATCATCTGAAGATGATTGCCAATCTTCTACAGTTAATCCTGAAGAATTAATCCTTGAACGGGAAACTATCCTCATTTGTATTCCTGACGATGATGATGTTGAGAAATACGGAGAAAGTCCCTCAATAAATCTCTTAGAAAGACGATGGATTTCACACTTGGAAAACAATGCATCTCGAAGTGTCATTTCTACATCTTTTACAATCACAATCTCGTCTGGAGGACAACCTAATTTCTGAAGTAAAGAATCTACCAATTCAGGAGGACAGGTTGGGAAAACGCCAAGCGCATCTCCTGCTTTGTATTCTAATCCCGAATCACCTAAATCAAATACGATATGTCTTGTTTCTTTCTTGGAATTTTCACCATTCAATACATGATTAACAGTAATCTTAGACAAGTATGGGTTCTTGTTCGAGTAATCGGCCATTCAATCCCTCTTACATATGGTCGGATTCGTTATCACTATTTCAATGAAGGCACGTAACAACTCTTGTCAGGAAGATTGAATGAATAGATACCTTTCACAGTAAATGAATGGCCTCAAAATTAAGAGTATTGGGGTCAGGTAATGCCTTCTGCCCACCTGGGAGATTACATTCATGTATGCTTCTAGATGAAAAAATATTAATCGATGCTCCGCCAACAATACTTCATCAACTACATAAATTTCAGATTTCAACATCTCAAATTACGGATTTACTAATCACCCATTGGCATGGGACCATGTATTTGGACTCCCTTTTCTACTCTTAGATAGAAGATATATTTCAGATAGAGTTGGAAATTCTAAACTTAGAATCCATCTCCATGAAAATGGAATTGAAAGAATGAAAAATATCTGTTCTTTGGCATTCCCAAATACTCTTGAACAAATAATAGAAGAAAGAGTTGAATGGATTGTTGATGAAATTGGACATGCAAATGGATGGGATTACGAACGGTTCCCAGTAAAACACAACCCTGAAACTGATCCCCACGGATATTTACTTCGCGATTCAAACGGATTTGTGCTTTTACACACCGGAGATTCAGGTCCTTGTGATTCTATAGAACAACGAATCCCAATTTCAAATTCAATTTTATTAGAAATGGGAGTGCCAGATGGTGATAATTTTCCCCATCATCATAGACCTGTAGATATAATTGAAGTTGCAGAAAAACACAATGAAAAACAATTTCTAATCACACATTCTTATGCCTCTGGAAAGGATGAAAAAATCGGATTAAATATGCCTTCCCTACCAAAAAATGCTATGCAAGTTGAAGATGGGGAAATTTATAATTTAGATTTGTCAGGTATTTCTCCTGCATAGATTCCTCTGGAAGGGGGTATTAATAATCTGTAAAAAAGGTACGTTAATCGATTTCCAATGAACAGTATTAAGTCATTGACGCGAGTGTGCTCAAAGTCCCGTTTGCTTAGCCGGTAACACTGAGCCTGATTGAACTTGAAGGAAGATGAATAGTATGACGAATATTTTTGACTCCGCTAGTCGGAAAAATTCTGTATTCGTGGATAGACGAGTTTTTGACCCACATCATTCACCTTCTACCTTCAATCATCGAGATTCACAAATTAGAACTATGGTGATGAATCTTGCAGATGCATTAGAGGGACATATCCCTGGAAATTTGGTACTATATGGTCCATCTGGAACTGGAAAAACTGCTGCAACTAGATTTGTCGCTCAACAACTCGAAGAACGTGCACAAAAAATTGGAAGTAGAGTTTGTACGCATGAAATCAATTGTCAACATGTAAATACTCGTTATCGAGTCCTACATTGTATAGCTGAATCTCTCAAAGAATCTGGAGATCAACTTATTCCATTTACAGGATGGCCGGCAGACAGAGTACTTTCAGAGACTATTCGAAGAATGGATCGACACGGAGGAGTACATATCCTAATTCTCGATGAAATGGACCAACTCGCTTCTAGATCTGAAGATCAATTACTCTATGATTTAACTAATTTAAATGTCCTACTTAAGAAAAGTAGAGCTTCAATTAGTGGGATTAGTAATGATTTAGGATTTACAGAAAAAATACCTGGGCCAATCCGTTCTCGAATGTCAGCAGAAGATATCATTTTCACACCATATAGTTCTGAAGAATTATCTCAAATATTAGTAGAACGTGCTAAAGAAGGATTACGAAAGGGTTCGTGGGACGAAATTACACTTCGTTTCTGTGCTGACCTTTCAGCCAAGGAACACGGAGATGCGAGAAGAGCAATCAATCTTCTACGAGTTTCTACACTTAGGGCAGAAACATCTCAAAGTGATTCCATCGAAATAAAACATATTCAATCTGCTCATAAACAAGTGGAACATGAGAAAGTAATCGGTTTGCTTCAAGGCTTACCACTCCATCAAAAACTCACATTAACATCAATAATTATCAATGAAAGAAATGGAATATTAACTCAAACAACTGGAACAATTTGGGAAACTTACATTCAAGCATGTAATTTAGCTGGAATGAAACCATTGACTTCTCGCTCATTATCTTCGATAATCAATGAGTTTCATTCTGCTAGTTTAGCTCACGTAAAAAATGTCAGTTTGGGAAGAAGAGGGCGCACCAAACATGTTTCGAGCCTTCTTCCTCGAGGAATCGATGCAATCCATATAATGTGTGAAAACAATGATGCAGTTAAATTAGCAGCAAATGGTACTTACAAACTTCAACGACGGTTGTAATTCTAAACTTAATCTATCTGGCAACGGTTAAGACGGGCTCAACGGTCGGCGATTCATGGCCGAAGACGAGGGTCCTGAACCATCCATGGAATTTGATTGGATTCCTGAGACCCCTTTACTCGGTAAAATAGCAGTCATGGTCGGCATTTGGGCTTTAATTGTGGACATGGTAAATATTGTAATTGGAGCATATGCTGCAGGACAAAAGGTTGTTTGGGCTGGGTTTGTTACTTACGGAACTTTAGCAGAGAACACATTTACTGCACATAATGGAATTGATGTCAGCCCTGGAGATATTGTATTCACAATAATTGCACTACTAATTTTAGGATTTGGAGTTCTCGTGCTAAATAAAACAGAAGAGGAAGGAATTATTGGGTGGATTAAATCTCTTATTTCACCAGATAGATGGATGTCATTATTTGATTTCTCTAGAGGATTAAATGTAACACTAGGGTCTTGGTTATTGGTTTCTGGAATAATTTTCTACTTTGCTTGGTCTATTACCAATAATACTTGGGTTGATCCAGGTGTTTACGCCGTATGTATACCACTCATAGGATTTGGATCAGTCTTACCAATGCTTGAGACTAATCAAGAAGATTCAGAAGATTAGAGTTAATGGCCTCTCTTTTTGAATATCGCATCGTATATCCCCAAAGATATTCCTATCCAAAGAGAAATACTCCAAAAAATTCTCAATCTTGATTCAGGATGAATTGTAAACAATACTAATATTAAAGCTGAAAAAAAACCTAATTCTAGGTTAAACATTGACAAATAATATACAATTGAAATAGAACAAATAAGCAATGGGAAAAATATCGCTGCTTGAATAGCGTCACCCGTAAAATCATGCTTTATCGTATTCCCATTTGGTAAATTCCCCCCAAGTAATCCATATTTTCGAATTATTCTGACATGTGCTCTAGCATCCCGTATTCGTTTTCTTAAAAAAATAGATATTTCCTCTTCCGCAACATGATTTACTAAGGCCTGAGGAGAATAAACAATGGTCCCCCCTAACTCAATTAACTTCAGACTTACTTCCATATCTTCTGCATGATACCAAGAAGGGTCAAATCCACCAATAGAAATCAAAGCATCTTTTCTGAACATTGAACATGGACCATTTGCAAGAGTAGTTACTCTAGATCTATTCGAATACTTTTGTCGTATTTTTTTCGATCTTAATCTAGAAACTCTCGTGTTTCCTTCATTGAATATTGTTTGACCAGTAATCGCCATCACATCCTCATTTGGATGTCCTTCACTAACTAAAATCATTGACGATATCCAATTTGGTTCTGGTCTACAATCGATATCAGTAATTGCAACCCATTTACCATTTGCATGTTCCAAACCAATCTGTCTACCTGCTGATAGGCCCCTTGGCTCAGAATCAATAATAATTAATTCAACATCTGAAACATCATTCATATCTTTGAACTTCTGCATTTTCTCAAAAGTTAAATCACTTGAACCATCGTTTACAGCAATAATCTGTAGAGGGCGATAATCTTGCGAGACAAGTGAAGATAGACATTGATGAACCCAATTTTCAGCATTTCGTGCACATACAGTAATGCTCACTAAACTCAAGATGCGCCCTCCACTACAAATGAATCAAGAAATCGTCTAGCACGACGTTTCGCAGAAATATCAATTTCTCTAACCACTAAGCCTTGATTTGGTTGCCCATACAATAATACTGTACCCAAGGGAGCCATCAAAATCAATGGAATAGGAGTGAGATCTTCTTCTCCATCAACTAAAATTGTAATATTTTCAGATTGTGAAATCGCCTTAAAACAAGCCTCAAAAATATTAGAGGTTAACATACCAGGAGGATTTGTTGCATTAATAACAAATTTTCCATTCAAATCTATCCGTTCAAAATTTTCCCATTCCTTTCGATGAGTCATTCCGTCAATTACCGAAATCCAAACATCTCTATTTGCCAATTGGAGCGAATATACGGTGACATCCCCTACTGCAATTATTTTCGCCTCTTTAGAAATAGATTCTAATGCCTGATTCATAGCTATACTTGGATTGTCATGTGGACCTAAGAACAAATTTCCCATTGGTTGCTTTAATTCCTCATCCAAAATTTTGGGCATAGAATATTCTAGAATTGTTTCTGAATTCTTAAGCCAAAATTTACCATTCTGGTTTACAATACCGGAACGTACCCTCGAGGAGGATAATATCTCTCCTCCCTCATCTAAAATATGATCTATTTTCACTATACGTAATGGAGAAAGCCCGTTCTTTTCTCTAATTTGGTTAATTTCTTCACATGAAGAAAATGTTTCTTCAGTACAACCAATCACTGAACATTTCTCGATAGAAACCGCAGGGCCAAACTTATCGTGTAAAACATGAAGACTAGCATTTATTGATTTATCACTTAACAAAAAAACCCTAAGTTGTTCCATTCTAGTCTCTAAATTTTGAATAAAAAATCCCTTTTCTCTAGCAATTTTATCTGAAGTTACATGAATTTGCAAAAAATCACATTCTGATGCAATGCCCCGAATTAGAGAGAGGTGGCCATCATGTAATCTATCGAATGTCCCTCCTAACAGTCCAATCGAACCCTCCATGGTCTTCGATAGTGTTGACACGAATTAATCATGCGATGAAGAATGTGCCCTGGGGCGTAACTTCCCGTATCATTGCCGTAGCTCATGGGCCTGACCCTGCCCCAGGACGTCTGTTGAACGGTGTGGTTGTCCCATGAATCATTCCATTCGGTCAACTGGGGACCCATATACCGTCCAGCCGCCGTTTGCATCACGGATCATTCCAAATGGTCCCCGCGAACTTCGATCGACGGCATCATCCCCGAACGTGGTGCCGGGCGTCATCCTTCCTTCCGGCGAGGGAGGTCGTCAGCACGGTGTTGCCGTCGGGGCAGATACAATCTAAACAATCCCTAATATGAAATCATCGCGAATAAAATCAAGATAGATTGCCTAAACGTTCTCCAATCGCTAATGTCACAGATGCGTTTCCAAACTCATCTTTTAACCGATGGAATGGAGGCCACTGGTTTACTGGACGAGTAAGCCAACCAACATGGCGATGTGTTTTTCCATTCCTTGGTGATTTCCCATCACGAAGGTCATCTAATGAATCAATAATGTCGATAATTGAATCAATAGTATAATTTTGAGAATTCTCTAAAGAAATGAAGCGTCTTAGTCTATCGGCTAATGAAAGTCTCATTTTTGGATGTGAACCCCTAGATCCAAAGGGTAGAGGTACTATCTCACCTTCGGGACGTAAAACAATTGCAGGCCAAGGCAAAGACGTTTGCATTATTGCTCTACGAGCATCCGTATATTCTGTCATCATGGTTAACATATCTGCAGAATGAGAACTCCACCATCTCCAAGGTAAATTTTTTACAAATAAAATTTGTTTCTCAATCGTTGGTTGGGTTCCTCGTTCATTCCACTCTGAAAGAAGAATCCAAAGGTGTAAATCGTGATTTTCAGGTAATGACCATGCTAAACGTCGCAAACGTTCTGCAAATTGGCCAATATTTTCTTGACGTATATCAGGATGTTTTTTCAAGAGATGAAATACACCTTCTAACGAATCAGAACATCTTAGTGGAGGAGATTCGATCCAACTATTTATTGCCCATCTAACTAATTCTTTAGTTTCTGATGAACTTAACCAATGAGTTACAGAAAGAAGACGTCCTGCTGCCCATCCTCTAATTTCTGAATTATTTGCATACATGGTTAATTTCTTGAGAGTTGAGCGTAATTCTTGATCAGATGTTATACGATTAGAAACACTTTGATTGAAAGCATGCATCCACGAGATTGGAACTTTGCCCCAAATATCTACTATTCGTTCTAATGAAGTTTCATTAGGAGAAATTAGTGAAGCCCATGAAGAAGGAAGATGATGTCCTATTCGAACCCAACGATCTATTCTTCCAATTTTAGATGAAGAAATCCACGATATAAGTGGATAAATAGATTCAATTCGATTAGAAAAAACTTCATCTCCATGAGGGAAAACAGAACATGCATAAAGAAATAATTCATTTTCATTATCATATTCCTTGGGCATATCCATCAAAGGTAATTCTTGAGATATAAGATTCAATTCTTCTGGGTTACTGGGGATCTTCCATCCCTTGGGATTAACGATTTTTCTCTTTCTAGTATCTCCTACATACACAGGGAGTGTACGGCCGTTCGATTCAGAAAATCTGAGAAAGGGCAAATCATGCACTTCATCGGTTTGAAGAATTGAAAGCCCTGTATCAATAATTGGAGACCAAGGAGCAATTAACAAACGTAATCTTTCAAATCGATATAAGCGCCTAGATAGAGAATCACCTATTGGTTCAGGTAAATCAATCGATACCCATTCTACAATCTGATGATTCAAAATACTCGATATTAGAGCTTGAATTGCTAGGGGGCCCAAACCATCTGTTACAATTGATTCAGGAAATGGAACGTCGGATGCAAGGAATTCTCTATTGCCCCAATCTTCTCTAAATCTCCTAACGGTGATGTCTGGCAACCTAGAAGAACGATTTTTTTTATCTGAATCAATCCAAGAAAGAAGTAACTGAAGTCTAGAACGTCTCGTTACAGAACGAAGACGAGGATGAATAAGTTCAATCCATTCTTCCAAAACTATTCTTGGAATAGCAGAAATTGGTGAAGAAACAATAGATTTCCTACCAATTAATAACGACCCATCCATTGAATTTTTCATTAATTGTCCTGCAATTTCATTTGATTTTGAAGTACAAATCACTGGTCCATCTGCATAAACTTCCTTTCCTCCTCTATCAATAGAACCAATCTGCCAAACACCCTGTTTAGATTCTAATATGTCATCTTGATTTTGTAGTTCTGGGATGGAATGAAACCAGCGACCTACTGTAAGCCGATCTGCAGATTCACTATCTACTAACCTTGCACGAACTAATCCAAATCCTGTTCTATCCCATGCCTCAATACTTCTAGGATTTAATTCAATAGGAGGGGCTATTCTTTCAAAAGATGAAGAATCATAATACCTCGGATTTCTTTCTCTCGTTTCTGCCAGAATTCGTCTCCCATCAATTGTAGGCAAATACACAAGAGGGGATGTTGGTTTTCGAGTAACCATCAATAATACATAATTTCCTAAAACATCCAATATCTGAAATTGTTCGTCAGTAATTTGGTTAAAAGGAACCAATGGAGTTCGAGATAATTCGTCCATTTCTAGCATTAAGTAACCCTTGGAAGACAAGCTAATCACTGCCCCTCTTGTACCAGATAAACTAGTTGAAGAGACCAAACCCTCTTCTCGCATTCTTTTCAATTCAACAGACACATGTGGGACACGTAAGCCTGATTTTGATGCTATGGAAGATACAGTTCCAGATCCTTCGGACAATGTAAGTAGCAAAATTCTACGGTGGCGACCACGAACTTTTCTCCGAGGGAGAGATAAATTATCACTCAATTTTTTGACTCCCCTTGAAATCATCATAATAGCATTAGTTATTTCAACATTGATATTTTAAAATTAAAAATAGTATATTTGTTACATTTTGTTACATAGTTGATAGAATATCTTCTGAAAAATAACCTATTTTGAATTTAAGCATGCTTAAAAATGGTAATTTTTTACCTCATTGTGTAACGAAATTAGTTTTAGAACGGCGGTCATTTGATAACCCCCCCGACTCTCCCCCCAACATCGGCCGGCAATACATCAGTAAAGGAAAGTCAGAAGAATAGAAGGTGAAAATGATGAGCGATAATCTGCGAAATCTCATTAGAACATACCTTCAGTCACGCCCCCGCAACACAGCTGAAATCGTAGAATATGCTCGAGCAAACATAGACGGAACTAGTATCGAACAGATCGAGAAACTATTGAAGTCAGATGCCCAGGTAGTTCGAGTAGATTTAGTTCGACGCAGTGGAGTGCTTTCTTCTGGATACAGAATTTGCGAATGGGCAACCGTCGATTGGATGAAAAATAGGAGAGGAAAACAATGAGAACCACCAGATTAAGAGAACGCATTAAGAGATTCTTGGCTGAAAAAGGCGAGGCTAATACGACTGAAATTTTAGAACACGTGAATACTACTACTAGACACGGAACCACACCTCAGCAATTAGGAAATGTATTATCTAAGGATAAAGACATTGAGAAGGTCTCTACAACGAAAAGAGGCGGTGCACTCTCTGGTCGTTATGATATATGTGTGTGGAGACTACGTGACCAAGTTACTGGCGATCTTCACTAATTAAACTTCTAACATACGATTTAGAGCTTTTATCGCATCGGTTGATGTTTGTTCATCTATGCTGATTATATTTCTCTTCTCACCTTTGATTATCGATTCAAGTTGCTCTGCTAGAAACTTTGGATGAATCATATACATCGTTGAACATGGACAAACAGAATCATCTAAACAATGAATCTCTTTATCAGAATATTGAGAATCCAAACGTTGAACGAGATTAATTTCAGTTCCAACCCCTATTACCGAACCGGAAGGAGCATCTGCACAATAACAACGAATAAAATCAGTAGAACCGTCAGCATCTGCTGCTTGGACAACTTTACGATCACACTCAGGGTGAACAACAACCAAGGCATCAGGAAATGATTCTCTCAACCTATTTATTTGATCGACCGTAAAGCGTTGATGAACTGAACAGAAACCATGCCAAAGCACAAATCTGGCTAGATTAATTTGTTCAAAATTTTGAATCTCTCTCGGATTCCAAACAACCATATCTTCAGATTGAAAACCCATTTTGAAAGCAGTATTTCTTCCCAAATGTTGATCTGGGAAGAAAAGCACTTTTCCAAAACCGCCTGCTCTAGTTAGAGCCCATTCCAATACTCCTTTGGCATTTGTTGATGTGCAAACTATTCCTCCATGTCTCCCTACGAAAGCCTTGAGGGCAGCTGAACTATTCATGTAAGTAACAGGAACGAGGAAATTATCGTCCTCAGATGCAGGTAAATCGGGATTTTCTCTAGATATTGGATCACGTAAATCAAGTTCTTCGATCAAAGAATGCCAACATTCCTCCACATCAGGAAGATTAGCCATATCCGCCATAGAACAGCCTGCCCTAGTAGTTGGCATCGATACAATCTGTTGATCATTTGTTAGTATATCCGCACTTTCTGCCATAAAATGGACACCGCAGAAAACTATGTGTTCTGCTGTACTATCAGCAGCCATCTTAGATAATCTAAAAGAATCACCAGTTGCATCAGCATGTTCAACAATAGAATCTCTTTGATAATGATGACCTAAAATCATCACTCTATTTCCTAATTTTTCCTTGGCCTCACGTATCCTATCAGCATACGCTTCATCGCTATCTTCTCCTTCAATCGAACACGAGGCTAAAGGCAATCCAAGAGACATGGGCAATACGCCCTCACATGCGGTGCATTTGAATCCATCTTCTCATACGAGCAAGCATGGACGGCTCGTCTCCATGGGTAGAACAGGCCGTACTACACGATGGTGCAGAGGCACAAACAATTGCTGGATTTTGGTTTGGAACCAAAGCTGTAATGAAAATTCGTAGACCCAAGGGATACAGGCACCCAAGTCTAGATTTATCACTAACAAGAAGGAGATTATTTGCAGAAGCAAGAATTTTACTTCATCTTTCTAATTCGGAATTACCTATTCCAAAATTACTTGATTTTGATGAAGATAATGCCACTATTATAATGACTCAATTATCTGGATTACCATTATTTGATATTCTTCGAAATTCACATGACTCTGAACGTGTTTCCAAACTAATGCATTCATGTGGTAAATTAATCCGAAAAATGCATTCTTTAGGAATTTCGCATGGAGATTTAACTACGCATAATTTACTTTGTAACAATTTAGATTCTATACAAATCATTGACTTTGGATTAGGAAAATTATCTCCTGAAATTGAATCATTGGGGCAAGATTTGCAAGTCTTATCCGAATGTCTTTCGGCAAGTCACCCCAAACATGATGATGCAATGAAATTCGTTTTAGAAGGATATTCTCAAGGAGAACAAAATGAACCAACTATAGAAGAGGTCATTTCAAGATATCAAGAGATACAAGGAAGAGTGAGATATCATGGATGAAAAAACAACAATACTGTTTGTGACATCTAATCTAGGTAAACTATCTGAAGCAAAAATTGCATTGAAACAATTTGGATTAAACGTTGAAGCGTTTCAATTTAATGAAGAAATTCAGGAAATCCAGTCCTCGGATCTACATTTTGTAGCCGCGGATAAGTTAACAAAAGCAGTTTCAATTGTGAAAGCCTCATCTGATAAATTAGGGGTAATGGTAGAAGATGCTGGATTCTTTCTAGAAGAATACAGCGGTTTTCCGGGAGTCTATTCTGCATATGTCCACAAAACACTGGGGAATCAAGGAATATTAAGAACATTAAACGGGGTAGAAAAGAGGGGCGCAATTTTTAGATGTGTAATTGGCATTTATTTTAATGGAAGAGAAATTTTCTTTGAAGGATCATGTAAGGGACAAGTGTCAAAAAAAGCAAAAGGGAAGAATGGATTTGGATATGATCCAATATTCATTCCAGATGGAGGAGATGGGAGAACATTTGCTGAAATGACGAGCGAAGAAAAACAAATTTTCTCTCATCGTGGAAAGGCCTTGAAAAAACTTAGAGACTATTTTGAGGAAAGAAATCAATCGCCAACCTCAAACCACGGCAGTGAGTCGTAAGAATGGAGGAGACACGATGGCAGGATTCTCGCGACTAATGCTCTGGATGGTTCTCTTCATCGGCGGAGCCGGTTTCTTGACACTTAGAGGGGGTTTGACAGATAACGCTCAACTAGGAACTGCGGGAGGACTTTTGGCCCTACTAGCTTTTCTAATGTTTACAGGAGGAGACCCAGCACCACCTCCTCAAAAAAGGAAAAAGAAATCTGTTATAATTTCAGATGAAGATGAAAATATGCCTGAAGAAGAAATTCCAGTTCCTGTTACCAGAAAAAGAGGAGTGGATGTTATCTCTCCAGTAGTTGAAACTGTAGAAAATGAGGATATTGTTGAAGTTGAAGTCTTCAATGAAGATATCGTTGAAGCGAAAGAATACGTGGTCGAAGTGGATGCACAGTCAATGTTGGAAACTGAGATTGATAGTGTGGTCCTAAATCGTAGAGAATCCCAAAAAGAAATCCGAGAAGGTATTGAAAAACGTCGTAGAAAACAACTTGCGGCAATTAGAGGAGATACACTAAGATCTAGGTATGAGAGTAATTCTAGAGAAAATCTCCAGAAAGTACTTCGAGAATCAAGTGGAATTGAAGTCATAGATGAACCAGAGACGCCTCCCCCTGGACACCCTTATGGAAGAGTGTTAATTCGAATTGATGAAAATAAGATTCTTCGGCTTCGAGTTCCATTAGATGTAGGCCTTAGAGCTGCAGAAAGTGAGCCGGAACCTTTGCCCGATCTTGGAGATCTGCCTCCGCCTCCTTTGCCAGGCGATATTGGAGAACTTCCTCCTCCTCCCTTGCCTGGGGAAATCAGTAATCTCCCTCCCCCTCCAGATTCGGATTAATATTTCTGATATTTTCATCAATGATGCTATGTATTGAACGCATGTCCAAGGAACATGGCCGAACGACCTGATGTGGAAGAACTCACTATCGAAGAATGCTCATCTGAAAATGGAGTTATTATTATAGCAACGATTAACAGACCTGAGAAACTAAATGCATTAAACGCTAATGTGAAAGATGCTATCAAGACTCTTTGCTCTTGGGCACAAGAAGCAGAGAACGTTAGGGTTATTGTTTTCAGAGGAGCATCTCCATTGCCTCCACCTGAAGGCAAGAGACAGAAACCTCATGCATTCGTAGCAGGTGCTGATGTCAGCGAATTTGTTGGAAAGGACAGTGTCGCAATCAAACCTGAATTTGAAGATAATGTATGGGAAGCAGTATGGAAATTGAGAAAGCCAACTATTGCTCTAATTGACGGATATGCATTAGGAGGGGGCAGTGAATTGGCACTTTCATGCGACATTCGTGTTGCAACTCAAAGGTCGATGTTTGGAACTCCTGAAATTAATCTTGGATTAATACCAGGCGGCGGAGGAACTCAGCGACTAACATGGCTTGTTGGATATGGAAAAGCTATGGAGATGGTAATGGGAGGAGAAATGATTGATTGTGATGAAGCTTATCGAATAGGATTAGTAAATCATATTGTTGAAGTGGAAAACCTAATGGAAAAAGGGATGGAAATCGCAAACAATCTTTCATCTAAGTCTCCATTAACTATCCAAATTGCAAAACAATCTGTTCGAACAGCATTGGATAATCCGATTACAGATGGCATTCTTTTAGAACACAATATGTTTGTTGATTTATTCGATACAAAGGACAAGGAAATTGGAGTTAATGCCTTTATGGATCGGAGTAAACCTGAGTGGACCGGTGAGTAATTCCTTGACTGAAAATCTAGTTGAAGCTAAAGGATTAGCAAAGAGGTTTGGCGATTTTGTCGCTTTACAACCCCTTGATGTAAAAGTTCAAGCAGGTGAATTCTTTGGTGTATTTGGACCAAATGGAGCGGGAAAATCAACCTTTATTCGACTTCTGACAGGCCAACTTACACCTAGTGCCGGATTTGCAAAGGTGCTGGGAATAAACGTAAAGGAAAAACCGAGATTGGTTAAAGCAAATATTGGAATTGTTCCTGAATCCGAATCTCCTCCCTCATATCTAACCGCTGCAGAATTTCTAGAATTTGTAGCACGACTAAGAAGAGTTGATGATATTACTGAAAAGGTGAATTATTGGCTTAATTGGTTCGGGATGACTGATAGAAGTGGTACATTGTGTAAAGATTTGTCAAAGGGACAACGACAAAAAGTAATGCTTGCATCTGCATTTATCCATGAACCTAGACTATTATTCTTGGATGAACCATTTGTGAATCTTGATCCAATATATCAACGTAAATGCCGTGAATTATTGCTAGAACATATTTCCAATGGAGGGACAATTTTTCTTTGTTCGCATATCCTTGAAATTGCTGAGCGATTATGCACTAGAGTAGCCGTCATAGATCATGGGAGAGTTCTCGCTGCAGGGAAAATGGATGATTTGAGGAATTCTAAGGACGAAAATCTAGAAGATATTTTTATTCGATTAGTGGGTAAATCCATCGATGAAATAGAATCTGAAAACTTTACTGAAGAGGAATAATTGATGGTAGTAAAAAGAGATGAACCAAATTTTGGTTCTTCATTTCCAATTACATTCAGAATGATGTTTAAAGAAGAATGGCGACAAAATGTTGACTTTGCAAAAAGTAGACGAATTCTAATGTTTCCAGCATTATTAGCTGTTGTTTCAATGGCCTTGACAATTGGTCTTCGCTTTCTAACTGGAGATGGCGTTAGTGGCGCTAATGCGGAAGAGCTCTCAAGAGAAACTTTCACTTTTGATGAATTACGAACAGGAATACACCTCATGGTATTTCTTTTTTCTATGGGAATGGGAACTTTTGCTTTTCTGGGCCGTTCAATTATTTCACAGAGAAGTGGAGGAAAAAATTTCCTTTTAGCATCACCTGCAATGCAGCCAATCGATCTTCAAACTACTTATCTAGCATATTATCTTAAAGAAGTCAGTTTTTACATTGTTTTAATTCTCATACCAGTAACAATTGGAATGTCATTAGGGATTGCATCTCAATCATTTTTAGAAATCACAACACCTTTGTTATGGACTTCCTTACTTCCATTTCTGATTTGTATTTCTCTAACTATGGCTCAAGGCATTGCAATTTCCTTTTTTGGTTCAACATTAATGAGCAGAGGAAATCAATGGAATATTCTCGTGCCAATAATTGGAGCATTAATTGGAGCACTGATTTTTTTTGATTTCATACCTATGGAAAATACAATTTTGGGGTTATGGATTCATTCAAACGAATCAATTAACGCATTAATGTGGGCGCCCCTTGGTTTTGTTTCATGTACCATTTTAGCTTGGATTTCAGCAGGACTTCTTCCAGAAGATTTTGAAGTAAGAATTTCTGGTAAAGATGATTTGTTTATACCTGTATACGAAAAACTAGGAAAAATTGGATTACGTTCAGATAGTAGAATGAGGATCCTAATTGCAAAAGAAATAGTTGATGTATTACGGTCAGGTACTCTACTGAAAATGTTAGGATCATTTGCAGTTCCTCTTCTATTCCTATTGCTTCTAGCATGGGGTGCAGATTTTGCATCCTTTCCTATTCCCTTCAATTTACTTTCTTATGCTCCATTCATCGGATTCTTCGGATTCAATTTTTATTCGTGGCTAAATGCAATAGATGCTCCCGATCATCTAAACACCATGCCTGTTTCAGTTCCAGAATTACTGAAAGCAAAAATTTGGACGTATTTCTTACTAACAAGTTGGATTGGAATTATTTTCATTCTTGTTATGGCTGGAATGTTAGACCAATGGGATGATGCAATTTCTGCAATGATTGTAATGCTTGCAAATTCAATTTACATTGTTTCTCTTTCTGCTTGGCTAATGGGACTGAGGCCCAATAAAGCAATTTTCGACAGTGGAATAATGGCACGTTTCTGGATTGCTACCGCATTCCCATTAATTGGACTATTTGTTTTATCTTTCACAAAAGGAGATACTACATTATTGGAAAATTGGGGAATGCAAGTTTCTTCCGGTGGATTAAACGCCGAAGCACAAGCAATAGAACTTGAAGAAAGACAGTCAACGAGTCTCACTGGAATATTAGGAATCTGTGCGATTCTACTCTCTCTTTCATTTCTTTATCTCAGATTGCTAAAAAAGAAATGGGGAAGTGCACCATTTGAAAACTAACATCGGTGTATTCATGAGCAATCGTTGAACACCAGTAAATATGCCGAAGGTATTGGTACTTACTGGACTACCTGGTTCGGGAAAAAGTGAAGCCGCAGAAATTGCTAAATTACTAGATATTCCAGTATTTTCAATGGGTGATGTAATTCGCACAGAAACAACCAATCGGGGATTGGAAGCTAATTCACAAAATATTGGGATGGTAGCAATGAATCTCAGAGAAGAATTTGGAGATGATATTGTTCTTCAGAGACTCTGGCCAATTGTCCGTGATGCATTAATCATGAACAATCTTGTGCTAATCGATGGAATGAGAAGTATTGCAGAAAAGAATGCTTTGATTCAATTAATGGGATTTGAACCTGAAATATTAGCGATTTTGGCGTCAGAGGATATTCGAAACTCAAGACTTGTTGGGCGAAAACGTTCAGATGATGTGAAAATAGATAAAGATGGAAAGGGTATTGATTTGGCTGATGAAACTGAAAAAAATCATGCTATTTCAGAACGTGACAAAAGAGAAAAGGGGTGGGGTGTTGAAGAATTACTTGAGCAAGCAAATTACAAAATTGATAACGAAGATAGTATGGATTCATTCCGGACAGACGTCAAAGCACTCTTAGAAGGCCTAAACACCCCTGATTGAAGGCCAAAGGTTATCCCAATCCTCGTCCCTTTGCAACATGTACTGAGGTGGCACCATGGCACGACGAGGGCGAAAAAACCAAGGTCAAAGCCGAAAGAAACAACAGCAATCTCAGTTTGAAGAAATGGATAAGTATCCCGTTTCTCCTCCTCATTCGTTCGCTAGAATTGTACGTGATTTGAGAACTTTGAACATTATCTACCAAGTTATCGAACCTCCACTAAACAAAAAGGAAACAGAGCAGAAGGATCAAATCATGGAAATCTTTGTTCAAGCACTAAATGCTGACATAGAAGAAATTGATGCAGATCCGGTTGCATATCTACGTGCTGCAATGGATCAGATAATCAAATCATATAGGTTGAAAATTAGTAAAAAGTCAAGATCAAAAATATTCTACTATATTCGTAGAGACCTCATCGGATATGGTCGAATGGATGTACTAATGAATGATGCAAACGTAGAAGATATCTCACTTGATGGTACCAACGTTCCCATATTCGCATATCATAGGAAGTTTGAATCAGTTGAAACCACAATTGCTTGGCCTACAGATGATGAATTAGAAGCCTATGTAATCAAACTTGCACAACGATGTGGCAAGCATATTTCTGTTGCAGAACCACTACTAGATGCAACTCTAATGGATGGATCTCGAATTGTCATGAAACTTGGTAGAGAAGTATCAACTCGAGGTTCGGCATTTTGTATTCGAAGATTTAGAGAAGACCCCTTCAGTCCTTGTGACATTGTTGCATTCCGTACAATGACGAGTCTAATGGTGGCATATCTCTGGATTGCTTTCCAACAAGGTGTATCGATGCTATTCGTAGGTGGAACCGCATCTGGAAAAACTACGACATTGAATGCGATGTGTTTGTTTATTCCTTGGCAAATGAAAATCGTAAGTATTGAATCTACTAGAGAAGTAAATATTCCTCAACCGAACTGGATTCCTGGGCTAACACGACAAGGATTCGGAGGAGAATCGTCAGAAGGTGAAATCACTGAGTTCGAATTACTAAAGGCAGCTCTTAGAGAACGGCCAGAATATATCATCGTAGGAGAAATTCGTGGTGCTGAAGCTTATGTTCTATTCCAAGCAATGGCTACTGGGCATTGTTCATATTCCACTGTACACGCAGATTCTGTCGCATCTCTGGTACATCGACTGGAAAATAAGCCAATTGACATTCCTCGAGTTCTGCTTCCTGCTCTTGAAGCAGTAGCAATTCAAATTCAAACCAGAATAAATGGACGACGTGTTAGAAGAACAAAACAAATTGTTGAAATTGTGGGTGTTGATCCACATAGTCAAGAAGTGATTACGAATGAGGTTTTCAAGTGGGACCCTTCACGAGACGATTTTGATTTCAGTGGAAAATCATATGTTCTGGAAAAGGTGATGGTAAAAATCAACTATTCTCAAGAAAAGATGCGAAACGAATTGCGAACGAGAAAGCGTATCTTAGACTGGATGGTTTTGAATGATATAAGAAAATCCGATCAGGTGGCTCAAATCATTACAGAGTTTTACGTTCGACCAGACGAAATTCTCGCTCGGGTGGACGGTCTACGCTGACCTTCAGGAGGCGAAACTTTGGCAAAAAAAAGAGATTTGAAGTCAAAGAAGCAATATGACTTCGAAGGCATGACTCTAACTCCATGGCAAAAAATTTCTACAACATTTTTTGGAGCTATTTTTCGAGAACGTGCAAGGAAAGATATCGATTTGAAAAAACTTCTAGTCCAAGCAGATATTAGGGTGATGCCTGAGGTATACAAATCTACACAATTAATGAGTACAATCGCAGTAATGATTGGCTGCGGCGCATTAATGGCTCTAGTTTTCTTACCGGGTGCTGGACTGATTGCAATTTATGAATCCATTCAAGATCCTGCTACTGTAATGCCTTGCGTTGATTGGGAATTCTGGCATAAGGCAGATATTAATCCATCACAACCAGGAAATGGATGTCCTCATTATACAACTCAAGTATTCCCATTCTTATCGAAGGCAATTGTAGTCATTTTACTTGGTTTGGTAGTCCCGTATTCAGCAAACAAATATTTTGGAGGCGAAGCTGAAAGAAAAAGCACAGCAAGAGCTGAAAGATTGGAGAAATATTTGCCTTATGCTTCATCTTACACCGCAGCAATGTCTGCAGCAAATGCTACACCGGTAAAGATATTCAAATCTCTAGCTAAGAATGGAGAAATCTATGGAGATATTGCATATGATTCCGCAATGGTCTATCGTGATATGACATTATTTGGTTACGATATTATCACTGCGGTAAAATTAGCCGTTGACCGTGCTGCTTCAACTTGGGTAACCGAATTCTTTCAAGGAATGGTAGGCACTCTTTCTTCTGGAGGGAATTTGAAGTTATACTTCCTCAATAGAGCTGAACACTATATGAGAGAAAATCGAATTCGACTGACTGTTTTTCTAGAAACACTGGCTATGTTTGCTGAAACGTATATTGTGGTAGCTGTAGCAATGCCTCTATTCCTAATTGTTATGCTAGTAATTATGTTCTGGGTATCTGGTGCTGGTTCTCAAATTTCTGAAAATATGGTTTATGGAATTGTAATGGGTCTACTTCCAATGATTCATGTTGCTTATTCTCTATTCGTATGGCTAATGTCACAAGAAAATGAAATGTAAGGAGGTGAACAAATGGCTAGGAAGAAGGGCAAGAAGAAAATAAAAGTTAGATTAGAATTGCCCAAAGACGACAATACTGAAACTAATTTTACAATTATTTTGGTTCTCGGTATGATGATTGGTATGAGTTGCATGGGATTCTGGATTACGAATGCGGATTTAGTTTTCAAACCAATGAATAATATGCCCATGTTTCTAAATTTGGCTTGTCCTGATTCGTTTGATCCAAATGTCCCTGTTCCTCCAACTTATGCAGATAATGAATCTTGTTTTCTCACTAAAGAATCACCCTCGATAGAAACTTGGACAGAAGAATGGGACAAGGTAGGATCACCAGGCGCTGCTGCCTTTTTTGTCGTCCCTGGAATTGAACAACAAAGACTTGGTTCAATGCCTCATCCACCTCAAACCGCTGATGTTAGTTGTACGGCAGAAGCGGATAATAGTGGAACATTTACACTTTCAATTGTTGAAAGGGCATACGATATGACCGTTACGACAATTGCGACCCAAGGAATGGTATCGAATAGCGAAGAATGTGGCTTAACCAACGTTCCCGTTCAAGCAAACAAGCAATACGAGATATGGGTAGAGGTTCCAGCAGATCAACCGGCTATCAGAACCTTTGAATTTACAATCAGTGTAGAATCATACGACGGAATTCCCGAAAATATGAATAATAAATCACTATGGATTGGGCCCGAAGTAAATGTTGGACCATTTCCTCTTCATCCTACAATTTTCGTTAATTTCTTCGGACTTGGATTATTAATCATGGTTTTCCCTGCTGCATTGTATAGCGATGCACAGGCTAGAAAAATCAAAGCAATTGAAGATAAATTTCCTGATTTCCTTAGAGATTTAGCAGAGTATTGGAAAGGAGGATTGTCCATGGTAGTTTCAGTAAGAACACTTGCAAGATCAGAATATGGTGCATTAAACAATGATATTCAGAAAATGTCTGATCAATTATCATGGGGAATTCCGTTTGGCGATGTAATGAAGATGTTTGCAAACAGAGTAAATACTCCTCTGGTCCATAGGGCGGTTTCTCTAATTGATGAAGCAAACAAAGCCGGAGGAAAAATCTCAGATATTTTGGTTACAGCAGCAAATGATTCTAGAGAAATTAAATTCCTAGAAGGAGAACGTGTCCGAGCAATTGCCTCGTATATTTCTGTAATTTGGGTTTCATATCTTGTTTTTATGGGAGTAATTGTTGTTCTTTCAAAGGTTTTCATTCCAGCTATTGCCAGTTCAAACAGTGGAGGGGAATCGGAAAGTATTGGTAACATGCAAATTAATGCTGTAGACCCTCTATTCTTCCTTGTGGTTTTCTTCTATGGTGTATCTGCTCAAGCAGTAGGTAATGGCGCAATGGCGGGTTTGATGGCAACTGGTCGATTAGCAAATGGAATGAAGCATTCAGGATACATGCTCATACTCGCATTAGTAGCGTTCAATTTTGTTGCCTTTTCTCCAGATTTGATTGGAGTTCCTATGTCGGAGGGTCTTGTTCATTCCATTGGAAGAGTTGCTCCTGGGTGATTTGATGGAAAAATCGGTAAAAGAAATAGATGCCCAAGTACATATGATAGAGATGATTACTCTATTCTGGCTGTTCTTTCTTAGTGCTGCCTTTGTTATTCAATTACAGGTACCTGATACAAATCCAATAGCTTCAGATGCGGCATTACTTATTGCAGCAGAAGATGCTCATGCTCTCGCTTCAGCAGAAGTAGATGAAAATGGGACTTCCATCATGAATTCCTATTTAGTGGAAGAAGAAAGAGTTCAAGTTTGTACTATGCTGTTAGATAGTTTACCCGAAACTGTAACTGGAAATTGTTGGTTAGCTGTGGATGCAGAACCAATGAAAAGAGAAGGAGTTGGAGAAATTCCACCGGGGCAAAGCCTCACTGTAATGCATTTACATTCAGTTGAGGGACATCTGTGGACTGTTGGATTACAAGTCTGGCATATTGGAAGTGGTGCATAATGAATAATTCCAATCATGATAATTATGCACAGATGCTGTTGGCTACAGGAGTTGTACTTCTTCTTGCCTTACTTTCTATGGCTATTTATGGAGTTAAAGTAGTAGGAATGGGTGAACCCTATGACCCATCAGATGATGCTGTTCTTCAAACAGCCACAGAAGTTGACCAAGTTTGGGAAAACACCATTCAAACACGACTAACAAACTTAGAAGGGTTAGGGACTGATTTGGAAATATGTACTGATGCTGCAAAAAGTGTTCAAAATGATTTAGTTCGACATGGAGAACATAGAGGAGTAGAAGTGATTTTGGTTGGATTGAATGTATCTATCGATGGAAATGAGTGTCATGTTTCAGCTGAAGCAGGAATTGCCGATAGAAATAGTAGGATGCTTCTAATGTTATACGCAACGGTTGAATTTTCATAATTATTCCAAATTTTGGCGTATTCTCAACAGAGGGTCCTCATGAAGTAACGGGTCTATTCTTACCCAATCTACCACTCTAGCCCTTTCCATAATCGATCTTTGGATTATTCTAATTCTATCAAATGCTAAAACGTATCTTGAAGGGCCACGATATGTTCCTTCTTCTCTTTTCATAATGAATTCCCTGTGCTGATTTTCAGCATCAGCAGTAGCAACAATTCCTATTGCTCGACCACCTGCTTCTCTCCAATCTCTTAACCACGAAGACTTCGGAATAATATGTACTCCCTCAATTACCAAATCCACACCTTGGGCTCTAGCTCTATCAATTACAGCATCTATTCCTTTCTCTACTGCTTCTGACGCATCTAGCCAATCATTTACTGGATCGCCTGTTTCTCCCTTAGAATATGATGAACGATGTAATGCTGGAGATTCGTTAAAACTAGTATTACAACGTAACACTTCTCGTATTGTATCAGTTGAAACACATCGACTAAAATCAAGTTCATGAGCTATCATATGGGCCAAAGTGGATTTTCCTGTACCTGTAGCTCCTGCTATAATTGCTAAACGAGGTACACGATTTCCAGTAGATTTCTCACTCATATTCGACACCCAAATTTTCTAATTTTTCAAAAATAATCAAATTAAATTATTGACGATATCATCTACAGATTGAGTTTTCCCACAATACGCGCAACGAAGTTCTAGGGGATTATTTGAATGAACTAATATTCTATGAGGAAGGGGTTCTCTAGTATTAGTAGTAATACAGTTTGAAAACGAACAACGTGCCAAGTTAGTTAATTCAGAACCTAATACTACGGATCTCTTCTCAGCAACTCGATAATCTCGAATAATTGCAACAGAAGCATTAGGAGCAATTATCGCTAATCTGTCTAACTCTTCTTGAGTTAATTCTCTGTCTTCTACTTTCATTACATCCTTCCGATCTAACTTTTTACTTGGTACATTCATCACCAAAGAAATTGGAGTACTGCGGCTGTCAAGTAATCCTAACATTCCTAATACCTTCAGGGCAGAACCTGATGGGACATGATCGATAACTGTGCCATTTTGAATAGCAGTTACCCTACGCATTCCTTCTTCACTCATTCGCTCACCATCCCTGAAATTTCAACTCCAAGTAATCGACACAAAAGAGACATTCGCGCAACCACTCCATAGAAGGCCTGTTCGAAATATTTTGCATGTACAGTTGAATCTACATCTGGAGAAATTTCATCAACTCTAGGCAAAGGATGCATGATTATCATATTCTTTTTTGCAGAACTGAGATCTGAACGATTTAGTCTGAAAACTCCTGCTACTTTTTGATATTCATCTTCATCTGGAAAGCGTTCTTTCTGAATCCTAGTCATATAGATTACATCGAGATTCTCGATGGACCCATGAAGATCTTCGGTTTCCAAAATTGATACTCCGGAATTACGAAGATCTGAAATAATCTCTTCAGGCATACTCAAGGAAGAGGGCGAAATGAACGTTAAAGTACACCCAAAACGAGCAAGTGCCTCAGATAAACTATGCACTGTACGTCCATATCTCAAATCACCTACCAAGGCAACATTGAGTCCTTCAAGTGTACGATGGCAAGAACGGATTGTAAACAAATCTAGAAGTGTCTGAGTTGGATGATGCCCTGCACCATCTCCAGCGTTAATCACTGGAATATTTACGGCATTTGATGAATAACGTGCTGCCCCTTGGCGTGGATGGCGAATAACTGCAATATCTGCATAGCCATCCATCATTTGCATTGTATCAAATAGCGTTTCTCCTTTCACTACTGAAGAATTAGCAACATCACCTAAATTCAAAACTGAACCTCCTAGTCTCTTCATTGCAGTCTCAAAAGACATTCTAGTTCTAGTCGAAGGTTCAAAGAAAAGATTCGCCAAAACCTTCCCTGCAAGTATTGGAGCATGTATTTCCCCCCTTGCAATTGGCAACATTCGTTCAGCATCATCCAGTATCGAAATTATCTCTTCGTTCGTTAGGTCATCCACAGTGATTAGGCCACTCATGCTCGTCCCCTCCTCAAAGGGGGGAGGACTTCGACCATATTCCTTCCCGTTCAATCGGGTTATTTGTTCACGACACTCCGTCGGCTTGATGAAAGGGGACTGGTTCGCAGAACCATGCTGATTAGTAGAACACCGGTTCGTGCATCCTTCTGCGGAGGGGGAAGCGACCTTGCTGCATTCTACGAGAATCATCCTGATGGGGGGGCAGTGACCTCTCTTGCAATGGCAAGATATCTCTATATCACCGTAAATCCACGATTTGATAATGCGATTAGAATTTCTTATTCTTCGATGGAATTTGTTGAAAATATTAACCAAATTCAACATGAATTGGTACGTGAAGCAATGAAATCTACAGGAGTAACATCTGGAATTGAAATTACTACTATAGCTGATATTCCTTCTAGAGGTACAGGATTGGGCTCTTCTTCTGCTGTAACCATAGGTCTCCTAAATGCACTATCCTCTCTTGCTGGAAACCCTATGTCTTCTGAAGAACTAGCAAAAGAAGCATGTCGAATTGAAATCGAAATCCTTGGACAACCTATAGGCAAACAAGATCAATACGCTGCTGCAATAGGTGGAATAAATACAATCGGATTTCTTCCAGATGGTTCTGTTAGCATAGACCCATTGACTTTGTCAGATAATACGAAGCAACGAATTGAAGACGAATTTTTACTAGTATATACTGGATTAACTCGTTCTGCGAATACTGTTCTTTCGAAACAAAAAGAGATGACATCAGAAAGAATGGATGAACTATCTACACTAAGACTCCAAGCGTTCCAAGTCAGATCAGCATTGGAAGAAGGCAATCTTAGTGAAGTAGGGCAATTACTTGAAGAATCATGGCAAATCAAGCGAACACTTGTAGATGGTATTACTGGCGAATTATTAGATAATCTGCATGATCAATTGATTGATGCCGGTGGGACAGGAGCAAAGTTACTTGGTGCAGGAGGTGGGGGATTTTTTCTTGTTCACGGTGACCCAGATATGAAGCAACGTCTAGAAAAATCTCTTGATCCAAAACATAAAATTCTACCTTTATTTATCGATTATCAAGGTTCAACCATCATTCATGACGATGGAAAACGATGGGGGTGAAACCCATTCGTTTGAAACCAATAATTGTAATTTCCATTCTTATTCTGATGTCTACTCCAATTGGAATGGCAGAAGAAAATCAAGAAACCATATTGGAAATAGAAATGGGATTTTGGGTCGATTCTAATTGGATTCCCTTAACAATTCCATTTGAATTTGAAGTTACATTAATTGACGCATGGACAGGTCGTATTGTTCATCAAGAAACAACTAACGAGACAATTGTTCAAATCATTCTAAATGACTCAGAACCAATTCGACCCGAGATTAGAACTGAAAAAAATGGAACTTATATCCAATATATTCCTACAATTAGTCCAAATCCTTCTGAAACAACAAATGTAAGGGCAAATATTTCTTCCACGTTTGAATTTAACGCAACAGAGATTGATTCGTGGAATTATATAGGGAAACAATCCATTGAATGGATAAACGGAAATGGCTCAATCAAAATCCCTGAGGGAAATGGTTGGATTGAAACGATATATATGGAAGAGAATAATCAATTCACACGAAATCTTCTTTCTGTCAACTGCGAAATTAATGGATCTTTAGATTGTGGTTTCAGCAACAAATGGCCTGCGTCAGAAGGAATGCAACGACTAATGGCGCAAGATTCGGGTTGGAATGGGTCTATTCTAGTTCGCCACTCTCCAAGTGGTTGGGAAGATATTATCCCAGTAAATGGGACATTGGACTATAATTTACCTCGAATAGAAAGTGGGCATTGGCATTTATGGAGATTAATTGATGGTATTCCAGAATCACAATCTTATTCTTTTGACGATGGACTTTTTGAATCTCTAGATTCTTGGCTTTCATTGGATCCAAACTCCTCAATTTCTCCTTCCTCAACAATTACTCTAGACTTTGAAGAAGGTGATGAGAATAGCGAATTCGCAGAAAATGCTGAATGGACAGCAAATATTCGACTTCCTTCACATATTGGTCATCCGATATTTCCATCATCAAATGTTGGAATAATGTACCAAATAGACAAATTTGTTGGAAATTGGGATGGAATAATCAATCAAGAAGAATCGATTACATTCTCTGGAAATCTTGAATCGTTAGGGTGGAATGATGCGGAAAATATTGGTTGTTGCTCTCTAAATGGAGAAAAAATGTATGCTTCTGAAACCATTTATCCTACTGGAGCACATATCGATCCAGCTACAGGAGATGTATTTGAAAATGGTATATCTTGGGGTTGGGATGAATCTGGAACCTTGATTGGAAACTATACTGACTCGAATATTCAAATTTTATCTATTCCATTTAGAGGTGATCTAAGGGATTCTACTAATTTATCCATTGATCTTCCAAATAAATGGGAACTGAGACATTCCCCCCAACAAGACATAATCATTTCATCTGGAGAAAACATTTTCATTAATCGTAGTGAATTATCAGTAACAGGAGAAATAACGCTGAATTTAGAAGAAAATGATGTCCCTATTCCATCAATTTTCAGTATTGGGGCAACTGAAAATCATATTATTCTTGATGGAAATCCGAGTCTAAACTTGTCTTGCCAAGATTCAGTTCAAGAAAATACAGAAGAAAGATGGAGAATGACGGACAAAAGAGGGTTTTCTCTTATTCAAGGAAAATATTTGAATTTTTCAACAAATTCTGATATTTTTTCAGAGGGAGATGTAATTCAAATCATAGGAGAATGTGTAGATTCTCATGGTGAAGTAGGTTCAATTGAGAGGAATTTGATTTTGGATGGAACCGCTCCCGAATGGAGTTTTATCTTGCTAGAAGATCACCCCCAATATTGGGCTCAAATTAATCATTCAATGGCTAATTCCGATATTGCTGTAAATGCAACAAGTACACTCATTATTGATATTCATGCAATTGATAACAACGGTGATGATGTTTCAATAATACTTACATCAAATAGAAGTGAAGGATGGATTCGAGAATCAGATAATAGACTATTTTTTGCAGAGTTTTGGCCTCAAGGTCAAGACGTAAATGGAATGCATATGGATACAGAAGAAAGACATCAAAAACGTAATCCTGCAAAACGATGGATGCATGTTTCAATTTCAGACTCGGTAGGAAATACAATCGAAAGAAATTGGACATTTACTAGTTTAGATTTAGGTTCTCCTGTTCCAAGGCCGGCATTACTAGTTGATGGTGAATTATTTGGAATTGAAAACATCCCTAACACTGAATCATTAATCGAAATTAGTCTTCAAGATTCTTTTGATGACCTACATTCAATCAATGATATTTTATGGACTGCAGAATTAAATGGAATTTATCTTTTTGAGAATAGAAGTTGGGAGGATGCTGCTCTTTTTTCTATTCCATCACTAAACTCAGGAAGACATGATTTGGTAATATCGGGCATTGATTTGGCGGGAAACATTGGACATCATAGTATGATAATCGAAATTCATCCAATTTCTAAACCAACATTATCTATTGAGGATATTATGGTCCCTAATGGAGTATTATCTGGCCAACCAGGAGATATTACAGTCATAGTATTCAATCACGGCGCTAATCCAACAGATGCAGAAATTTGTATAAAAAATCAATGTAAATTGATATCAGTTGACGGAGCAGATTTAGATGGAATTGGGATGTCATCTGCCACTTTATCATTTGACTCTCTTCCTTCAGGATTAAGTCCAGTAACAGTTCAATGGTCTGTTGATGGCCAGAATTATTCTACAGAGTCTACAACACCATCAATCGAACCTGCATGGAGAGAAAATGCACGTTTTATCATTAAAATAATTCTAATCGCGTATATTATTGGAACTTTGTTCGATAGGCGGTTTGGGAGCACATAAATCCGTACGCTTCATCATGGTTGAGCATCCGTTTGGATTCATGCAGACGGCAGGGGCAACCCAAGACCCTGTTGAAAAGGCATTAGAGAACTGGAAATCAAAAGCCGATAAAATTGGACTTTACATCATTTTTGGTTGTATTCTTTTAGGCGCATATTCTGTATTCCCTGGATTACAAAATGGACTAAACACTGCATCAATAATTTCACTTTTTTTCCTTATGGGATCCGCATTATTAGTATCAGAAGTCATACAAAATGGACCTGAGCAACGAACAAGAATTGCAACCATTTCTGGATTAATAGGTCCTTTACTTGCCATAGCTGGAATAAATTCTCTAACTATTCAAAATTTTGATTTTCATCATCTTGTTGGATCCATTGGTTGGATTACTGCAGGAACTATTTTATTCGCCTGTAACGCATTCATTTTGCAAAATGAAGAAGATATTGGAGTAATCAGATATAGAGCATTAACAAGATTAATGGGAATGGCAATCGCAACTGCTTGGATTATATCAAATTCCAACGATTCTCTTCTAATTTTCTTCTTAATTCCAATATTACTTTCATCGGGAATATTTTCTTTAGATCTAAGACTTGGAAAAGAAGAGAGACAACAGAAAAGAGATTTTTCCAAACGTTATGATTCCTTACAATTACGAATTCTTGAGATTAGGGCCTCAGGAGCGGTAATTGATCAATCCGCTTCGCTAGTAAAAAGAGCTAATGAAATTGGCTGGACAGATTTTTCAGAAGGGATGAAATTACTCGATGCAGCAGAAGATGATATTGAACGAACACTATCACTTTCTAAAGACATTATAGCCATAGAACAAGATGCAGAAGAACATGTAAAAATTTCCGAAGAAATTGCTCCTCAAACAGAACGACCTAGGAAAGCAATGATTCAAGGAAATAGAGAGAGTCAATTAGGAAGTTTAAGGGAAGCAGAAAAATTATTCAGAATGGCCAAAATTCGAGCTACAGATATCATAGAACATTGGAAAGATGCAGAAATTGCAATACAAAACGCTCGTGATGCAATTGAAGAATTAAGTGGTTCAGATTTAGAACGGATGCAGGCACTAATGAATGCTGCAGATGATGCTATGCATAATGAAAACCCCGGTGAAGCACTAATAATTGCTAAAGCGATTCCAGGACATGTTGAAAATTTAGGACAAGCAATGGATGCTGCGATTTCAAAATTCAATGAAGCAAAAGAAATGCTATCAAAAACTGATGGATTGAATACCATAATTTGGGATGAAATGCTATCTAACGCTAGTAGAGCATTGGATGAAGGAGATGGTTCTATGGCAAGAGGATTGGCCGATTCGATAATTAGAGAAATTACGGCAACAGAAGAAGCAAAGTCGTCAATGCAAAGGGCACTAAGACAAAGAAAAACATTGAGGAAACGTTGGGAGGGGCACCAACAAGAAAAAAAATGGGAAGAAAAACTACAAGAAATTCTCAATTATACAAAAAATGAAAAATGGAGAATCGCTCTTGAAAAAATGGAATTATTAACTTCTGAACTAGATGCAATGAATACTGCTGTTGAAGAAGCTGAAGAATTATTGAATTTCATCGAAAATGAATGGAAGGAAATTCGGAATAAACTAGAATCAGCAGGAATTGGTCCTGAAGATAAAGAAAGACTGAATTGTGAATCTTCGGTTTCCAAAGCAAGACAGGCTCTAGAATCGGGAGATGTAGATACCTGTTTGAAAACCTTAGGGGAATCTGATGGATTAATGGAACGGCTAAGAAGAAGGTTTTGATTAAATATCGAAATCTGCAACTACTGGAGCATGATCAGAAACTTGTAATCCACCTGCTCGTACAATTTTCGCACTCTGAAAACAATTTCTCGCTGCTTCATTACCAAGAATGTAATCGATTCGCCATCCTTTGTCTTCTTCTCTGGCACGACCTCGATTTGACCACCAAGAATACGGGCCTTGTTTTGTGCCCCAATCCAATCTACATAGATCATGCCATCCTGTTACAAGAAGACGATCAAACCATTCACGTTCTTGAGGAAGAAAACCTGAAGTCATTCGATTTGATTTAGAATTCCAAATATCAATTTCCTGATGAGCAATGTTTAGATCACCTGCAACGATTACTGGAAAATCAATTGATAAATTTGGAGAAAGCCATTCAAGCCAATCTTCCATCCATCTTTCCTTGTATTGTTGACGGTCCTCTCTAGCAGAACCACTAGGAAGATATGTATTGATACACCGAATTCCGGGGTGATTAGTAACTATGATTCTGCCCTCTAAGTCATTAGGATCGTCTCCTCGTCCCATACCTCTTCCGATTATTTCCATTTCAGGTTTCGACCACGTTGAAACTCCAGAATATCCTTTCTTTTCAGCGGGATGCCAAGCCAAATCAAATCCATTGGGAGGAGTCCAATCTTTTGGAAGTTGTTCGGGGAATGCCCTCACTTCCTGAAACAACCAAATATCAGCATCTATAATTTCAATAAAATCGTCTAATCCTTTCCTTATAGCAGCACGAATCCCATTGAGATTCCAAGATGCAATTCTCATATACTTCAGGCCTCTAGATCTTCGGACCAATTACCGAATCTAGATAGATGCGCCATTTGACATCTATGGGCAAAAACAGAATGTGGAATGGAAATATCATCTTGATTTTCAGCCCAAGTCTTGAGAGTTGATGCTTGCAATGCTCTACCATATGAGTATGATAATTCAAACGGATGTGGACCCATATTGTTCATCGCATTCAAGTGTGCTGTAGCTTCAACTTCAGTCTGTCCTCCGGACAAGAAAACAATTCCAGGGATCTCTGCTGGAACGTGATTATGTAGAAGATCAATGGTCATTTTTGCACATGTTTCTACATCACTTCTTTGAGAATGTAATTTACCTGGAAGTACCATATTCGGTTTCAATAAAGCTCCTGGAAGATACACATCCTGTATTTCGCAAGCCGCCCATGTTGCATCTAAAACTGTAGAAGTGACATCAAAACAAGTCTGTGCTGAATGATCTCCATCCATCAAGACTTCCGGCTCAATGATTGGAACCAATCCTTGTTCCTGACATATTGCAGCATAACGTGCAAGTGCATGAGCATTGGTGGAAATACAAGCATCTGATGGCAAACCATCTCCAATTCTAATAACTGCTCTCCATTTAGCAAATCTTGCTCCCATCTCAAAATATTCGGCACATCTTTCTCTTAATCCATCTAAACCCTCAGTGACTGTCTCATTATGATGTCCTGCTAACGGCTTTGCACCAGTATCTACTTTTATTCCTGGGAGTACGTCTATTGAATGCAAAAAATCTGGAATTGAGGTTCCATCAACTGCATTTTGACGAATGGTTTCATCATAGAGAATCACTCCACTAATTGCATCAGCCATAGAAGGCATAGCAAACAAATTTGCACGGTAAGCATTTCGACTCTCAGGAGAAGATGCAACTCCAACTCCTTCAAGCCTTTTTGACATAGTTCCATTGCTTTCATCAGCAGCCAGAATTCCTCTTCCTGGACTCACAAGAAAATTTGCAGTCTGTTCTAACAAGTCAGTATCCATGCTATGTGCATCCTAAATGGGTCCTTGAAGGGTTCGTCGTGGTTATTCAAATCGAATAGGAACGAGATGTCAGTTTTCGTTCTCTATTATTCACATCAATAATTTCACTATGGACTTCTGCTTGACCATTATGAAAACTTACTCCTGGAAGATATCCCGAACACACTCCACTTGCTACGAAAATCGAATCATCTGACATACACAAATCATCTCTCTGCCAAATTCTTTCAATGTCTCCATCTATCATAGTCTCTGCTCTCTCTCTATGTCCATCATTTCTAAACACTAATTTTCCTTCAAAATGTGCACCTAATCCTCGAAGAGCTGTAGCAGTAATTTCTCCCTCTGGTGCCGCACCAATGCCCATCAAAAGGTCAACTTCTGAATCTGGATTAGCAGCATCCAATGCTGCTGAAACATCTCCATCTCCAATTAAACGAATACGTACATCTAATTCTCTAAGTTCTCTAATCAATTGTTCATGCCTTGGACGATCCATGACTACTGCCAATAAATCTCTAATTGGTTTATCCAATGCAGATGATGCTTCTTCAATATTGTAAGAAACATCTGCTTCAAGAGAAAGTTTTCCAGATAATGCAGCAGAGCCTGCGATTTTATCCATGTAACAATCTGGAGCATGAAGCAAAGTTCCACGAGGTGCTGCAGCAAGAACAGCAATAGCATTTGGAGAATCCATTGCACAATGATTGGTACATTCCAATGGGTCTACTGCAATATCAATACTCAATGCGTCAGATTCGCCTTGACGATTTCCTAAAGGTTCTCCAATCCATAACATTGGAGCATCGTCTCTTTCTCCTTCTCCAATAGCAACTCGACCATCGAATGGAACATCATCAAAAACTGCTCTCATGGCTTCAACAGCCGCTCCATCAGCTAGTTTTCGTTCCCCCCTACCACGCCATTTAGCGGCAGCAATTGCCGCTTTTTCAGTCGCTAAAAGAAAAGATTCGGCTAGATCGGCAGTACGTTCCATGATTGGTTCGAGATGAAGCCAGTGTCTAAACATGACCATTGGATTTTTTCTTTTCAACTACTCGAATTCCATGAATTTGTGTTTTAGGATATTGGCCTTGTTCATCTTTCTCTATTGATTTCACCATATCCAAAACACAAAGAAGACCTACGGAAACTGAATGCAGTGCTTCCATTTCAACTCCTGTTTTCCAATGAGCAGAAACAGCAACTGTACAAATCAATTCATTTTCATCCCAAGTCCATTCTACTGAACAAGATTCTAACGGTATAGGGTGGCAGTGTGGAATTGCACGAGGTGTTTCTTTTGCCGCTTGAATTGCCGCAACAGTACTAGCTTCAAGCACATCTCCTTTCTGAATCTGTTTGTTGATAATTGCGGTTTTAGATTCTAATGACATCGAAAGACGTCCGGTGGCAACTGCTACCCGCTCCACTATAGGCTTATGTCCTATTGAAACAATAGCATCCATTCGTTTATTCAACCCAAACCCTCCTTCCAAAAAGTTCCATCTTCGCGATTCTCCTTCTTCCATAGGGGGGCTTGTGATTTGAGGGAATCGATTAACCACGAACACGCCTCAAAGGCCTCTTTTCGGTGTTTAGATGCAACATGTATTGAGACAATAGGTTCTGTAGGCCCCACAGAACCTATTCGATGAGCAATTACTACTGATTCAACTCCAAATTCTGTAATTGACCTATTTGCTAAATCCTCTAACACTTTAGGCAACTGTTCCTCCCATGCATCAAAATCAAGAGAAAATACTCGTGCTCCTTGTTCCTGCTGTCTCGTCAAACCTGTAAATGATACCACTGCACCTGAACCCGAAACTATCAACTTCTCAAGAAGTTGATTCGGAGCAAGATTTTCGGACTCAACTTGGACGGTAACCCTGTCTCCCATTAAAGATGCTCAGATTGGAAAGGCCTTGAGCACTTCGGAGGATTCATGTCTCCGATAGTACGTGCATGTATGAGGAGAGGTACATGAGCGATGATGTTGTTCGCATTCGTGGAGCAGGTTTATCGGGCCTTGCAGCTGCCATTATTCTCGCAAAAGCCGGAAAAAATGTAGAGGTTCATGACATTCGTGAAGATTCAGGAGCACGATTTGATGGAGATTTTCAAGGACTTGAAAACTGGACTTCAAAGCAAGACTTTTTTGATGAAATGCGTGATTGGGGGCTTGATCCTCAATCATTCAAATCTACCGAATTTCGCGAATTATCATTAATTCATCCAGACGATGTGGTAACAACTGCGAAAAGCCATAGAATTGCATATCGAATTGTCGAAAGGGGAACTGATGAACATTGTATTGATCAAGGATTTAAGAGAATGGCATTAGATGCAGGAGTTACAATCCACTACAAATCAAAAGTTGACCCATCAGACTGTATGATTATCGCTGCAGGACCAAAAGATACCAGTGCCATTGCTTTTGGAGAGGTTTTCAAAACATCATATCCTAACCATGTAGCTTTTCAATTAAACGATAAATTGGCCCCAGGTGCATATTCGTATCTTATTGTAATTGATGGAATTGGATTAATTTGTACATGTCTTTGGAGAAAACAAAAGAATTCCAAGAGATATCTGAATGAAACCATAGCTTGGTATGAGAATGCCTATCCTGAACTAGATCGAGAACCAATTAAACGCGTTGGAGGAAAAGGAGATTTCAGTATTCCTTCAACCTATTTCGCTAATGGACAGTATTTTGTTGGTGAAGCCGGAGGACTTCAAGACTTCATGTGGGGTTTTGGAATGAGATATGCTGTAACTAGTGGAGTCATGGCTGCAAATTCAATATTATCTGGTTCAAATTATGATTCAGAAATTAAGAAAAAACTTCTTCCTTTAATCAAGTTAAGTGCCACAAATCGAATGCTACTTGATCGGGTTGGAGATAGAGGATTCAAACGATTAGCCAACTACTGGATGAGACATCAAAAGAAGAATAATGGAGATGGTTTAGTTTTCATGGAACGCATATATCGCCTAGGTTTAATCAGAAGATTACTTTGGCCGTTAACAAATCGAATTCTCCTTAAGAAAATCAAATACTCTGACGGAAGAACTGGAAGGAGAATGCCTTTCAGAAAGTCGTTGAAGAGAGATCAATGGGAAATGAGCGAGCGGGCCAAGGAAATTTCATCAGAATGGAATGAAATTCGCTCATCTGGGGGTAAGGTTTCCTTTACTGAATCTGACTGATGGTGTACTCAAGTTCTTATGCCATGTTCCTTTGCGTGGTTCATGTCTGACTGGCCCGAACTTAAACCGATGAAGAACCGACTCGTGAATTATGGTGTATCCGATAATGGTGTTGCCATCATTGAACTTATTTCTGACTCCGATGGAGAACCATTGGAAGGTGACAAAACTTCAGTCAATACATACACTCGTGAAATGTGGCATGACATCGATGACGCTATTCTTAGTGCTCGGTTTGATGATAATGTTTCTGTAATTCTATTAACTGGACATGGCGACAAATTTTTCTCCGCGGGTGCCAGCATTAAATATCTCAATAAGTTAACACCTCGCTACAAGTACTTCTTTTGTCTTCATGCCAATGAAACTCTTTCTCGTCTAGAACAAACACCCAAATTAGTCATTGCAGCATTAAATGGACATACTGTAGGAGGAGGACTAGAAATTGCTATGGCAGCAGACATTAGAATTGGAAGAAAAGGGAATTTCCAAGTAGGCCTTCCTGAAGTCTCGCTAGGAGTACTTGCAGGCACTGGAGGAACCGCTAGATTATCTCGACTTGTTGGTAAGGCCAAAGCAATGGAAATCATGGTTACTGGAAGAAAATTCTCCTTTGAAGAATCTAAAGAAATGGATCTTGTTCACGATATTTATGATTCGATGAGTTTAGAGGAATTCCGTCAAGATGTTCTGGATTATTCTGGTAGGTTTACACTACCTTTTGCTGCTGCAAAAGCTATTGGAAATATCAAGAGAAGTGTACAAAGTGGGCTGGAAATTCCTTTGGAATATCACCTAGCATTGGAGCGAGAATTACAATCGGATCTTTTCCAATCAAATGATGCAAAAACTGGAATCGCTGCATACGTCGATAAAAAGACACCACGATTTGAAGGAAACTAACAATATTTACATCCAGCACGTCATTATTGACCTTGACTGATGTTGATATACCACCGTTCGTTCCCCGATTTATGTACGACTCTAGTTCGACTGAAATTGTAGAGAAATATCATCCGAATTTTGAAGGATGGATTCAAGAATTCCAAGAATGGCAAACACGCATTGGTTTTGATCCTGCTTGGCTAGGGGACTATCGATTCGAAATTCGATTCGATTGGGATTCCGCAGGGGATGAAATTGAATTCGGTGACTTCACCGGAATGCCAAAATGGAAAAGAAGAATGCAAATTCCTCAACAGAATATTATCGATGCTATTCTAACCATGGTTAGCGTTCAAGGAGATACTGAATTTGCTTCTGTTGAACAACAAAATCATCTTCTTGCAACAGCGCCTACTGAGTACGATAGGAAATCCGCACTTAGAATCATGTGCGAAGAACAAAGACACGGTTGGCAGATGGCTTACTTGCTCTGCACATATTTTGGGGAACAAGGTATGCGAGAAGCAGCTAAATTACTTGAAAGGAATGCTCAGGATGGAACAAGACTGCTAGGATCATTCAATGCTCCAATCGATCATTGGCTAGATTTCTTCTGCTTTACACATTTCATTGACAGAGATGGAAAATTCCAATTAAAGATGCTTTCAACTAGTTCTTTCCAACCATTAGCAGCTTCAATGGGGCCAATGTTGAAAGAAGAATCATTCCATTTAGGAACTGGAGCAAATGGATTAAGGCGAATCGTCAAAGCCGGCGTAATTCCTCTTGATTTCCTTCAGAAATACATCAACAAATGGGTTAGCACAGGACTTGATCTCTTCGGAACTGATGAATCAACATCTGCAGAATGGGCATATGTATATGGGGTCAAAGGAAGATACGATGAGCGTGAATCTGATCTTGACGCAGATAGAGAACATCTGAATGAAGCAAGTAGAGGATTGTATTTTGATGAATTAAAGGCTGAGATGGTGCGAATAAGTAAAGGTCGAAAAGAAGGCGAACCTGAACTATTTATCCCATCTGACAAGTTCAATCGAGGTATTGGGATGTATGCTGGAAAACGCTATACTGTTCAAGGAGATCCTTTTGAAGGTTCAGATGAAGATTGGGAAAATTACCTTACAGAAATTTTGCCAACTGATGATGATGAAAAATTATTGATGGAAGAATACATGGCCCCTGGGGTTGAATGGATTCAATATCGTGAATGGAAAGGATAATTGGAGTTGCAAAAATGCAGACTCTCGCCTTACTTGCTGTGGATAAAGATAAGTTAGATCCTTTCTTTTCTAGAGTGCCCGAATTGTTTAGACAACATCACCATGATTCAAGTCAGAATCCTGAACTGTATGAAGAATTATTGTACAAAGTACACCGTCCCTATACAAACGATATGCTAGGTATGATTGATGATTGGATGGGGCTTGAAAGATTGAAAATTTCTGGGGAGCAAGAAATCATGCTTCGCCTTTTCCTTCTTGCAATTCGTTATCCAGATACTTTGTTATTTGATAGTCTAGATGAAATTTTAGTTAATGATGTCAGAAGGCTTTCTGCATATCTACATTTTAGCAGTCATACATACACAATTTGGGATGACGATACTAGGAAAGGATTGGCAAAATTAGGTTTTGAAATTCCAGATACAGAAAAGGCAGACCCCTTCATTTATGGCGCATATGTAGGAACTATTGAACTAATCAAAGATCTTGCACCCTTCACATGTTTCCTAGAACACGATGTCCCTAGGCAAAGACTCTTCCAAGCGGCATTGGCAGCTTATGGAAGGGAATGAAATGGAGATTCGAATCGTTGCGGTTATCGGGGCCGGGACGATGGGTGCAGGGATTGCACAAGTTTGTGCTCAAACAGGATGGGAGACACGTCTCTATGATGCGTTTCCTGAAGGACTTCAGAAAGGAATGAATTCAATTCATTCTTTCTGGGATAAAGGAATCACTCGAGGGAAAACAACAGAGGAACAAAAATCAAACTGGTCTGCAAATCTTAGTGCTCATGAAGATATAGGGGAAGCAGTATCAAACGCAGATTTGGTAATTGAAGCGGTTCCCGAAATCATGTCTCTCAAACAAGAAATTTTCCGAAAACTTGAGCAGATTACCCCCTCTCATTCGATTCTAGCTACCAACACATCTGGCCTACCAATTCGAACTATTGCAGAATCCACTAATTGTTCTGAAAGAGTGATTGGAATGCATTTTTTTAATCCCGTTCCTATAATGAAATTACTTGAAATTGTAAAACATGATTCTTGTTCTAAAAATACGATTGAAGTGGCCCAATCTATTAGTAAATCAATGGGTAAAGAATCAATTCTAGTGAATGATGTTCCAGGGTTTGCAACTAGTAGATTGGGAGTAGTATTAGGGAATGAAGCGATTAGGATGCTTGCCGATGGTGTTGCTTCTGCAAGTGATATCGATACTGCAATGAGACTAGGATACAGACACCCTATGGGTCCATTGGAACTAACCGATCTCGTTGGACTAGATGTTCGAAGAGATATTCTAAATAATCTAGCAGATGCCTTTGATGACGAAAAATATAGGCCACATCCGTTGCTAAATCGCCTAGTCCTTGAAGGATTTTTAGGGAAAAAAACTGGAGTAGGGATATATGATTGGACATCTGGCGAAAAGAAGGAAAGAGATCTCAAACTTTGAGGGACCACAATGGTTTCCACCCAATTTATCGAAGGAATTGGACTGCTAGCTGGACTTCTGGGAGTAATTGCATGGCTTCCTCAACTTCACAAAGTATGGTTTCAAAAATTACATGAAGGCATCTCAGTGCCTACAATTCTCATTATTTGTTTTGCCCTTGTACTTTGGACTTTGTACGGAATATTAGTTGATTCATTTGCACTTATTGTAGCGAATGTTACTGCTGGTGCTTGTATTTGTTCAGTAGCAATTAGAGTGGTACAATTACGAAATAATGAAAAAAAGAAAGAATAATAATTATTCTTCTTCAGAAAAATGAGAAAAATCGGGTGATCGCTTTTCTTGGAATGCTTTTACACCTTCCAAAAACTCTGGAGTCATACTGGATTGAGTAATCAACATCCGTTCAAATTCCAACTGTGTCTCAAAAAATGTAGATGACTGAGAATCTAGAAGTTGTTTGGTTGAATTCTTAGAATGGTTAGCCCATTTACCCCATTCCATTGCAACACGAATTGCTCTAGGAAGTAATTCTTTAGAATCGACTAATTCGTCCACAGCACCTACTTGAAGAGCAGTCGAGGCATCCCAAGTTTCATCGTTGAAAAGAAAATTACGAGCACGCTGAACACCTACAAGTCGAGGAAGCAACCATGTAGTTCCACCATCAGGAGAAAGGCCTAATCGAAAAAATGCAGATGCTAATCGTGCTTCATTAGAAGCAATTCGAGTATCACATGCCAATGCAAGGCCAAGTCCACCCCCCGCTGCAGCTCCATTAATGGCTGCAACAAAAACAGTTGAATCTCTACGCATTCTAACCAAGAGAGGATGAAGAATTCCAGTCAACTCCATTACCAATTCACCTATTGATCCTTCTTCGATTGCATGTTGAAAGGATTCTATGTCTGCACCTGCACAAAAAACACGTCCTGAACCCGTCAAAACTACTGAACTAACTGCAGAATCATCCATTAAACTGTTGAGTGTAGATGAAATTAGTGCAATGCTAGACGAATCAAATGCATTTCTAGATGTAGTCCCTGACATAGTGACAACTGCCGTAGAACCTTCCCTCGCCACATCCACAGTCATAGTCAGCCGTAGAGGTCTTTACTCTTGAATTGCATGAAAGTCATAAGATGCGGTTACTTCCCTTGTCTAATGCGACGCGAACATATCTACATCGGAGGCGAATGGGTTCAACCTCATGGAGAGGGTGAAATTGAAGTTATTAATCCAAGTACTGAAGAAATAATTGGGGCTGTCCCAGTAGGTAATTCAGACGATATTAATCATGCAGTTTCAGCAGCAAGAAGGGCTTTTGAGTCATGGTCAACAAGTCCTATTGAAGGCCGAATAAAAATTCTAAATGATCTTTCAGCAGCATTGAAAGAACTTACAGAAGAACTAGCTCAAACAATAACAGCCGAAGTTGGGACTCCAATTGGATATAGTCGAATGGCAATGGTAGGGACACCGAGAGTGGTTTCAAGATCATATGCGAAAATGTTAGAAGAATTTGAATGGGAACACGAAATAAGAAATTCATTAATTGTAAAAGAGCCGATTGGCGTATGTGCTTTTATTACACCTTGGAATTTCCCTTTACACCAAATTATCGGAAAAGTTGCACCAGCAATTGCTGCGGGTTGTACAATGGTACTCAAACCATCAAAAGAAGCCCCATTAAATGCATTCTTACTTGCAGATATCTTGCATGATATTGGACTACCTCCTGGTGTTTTTAACTTAGTTAGTGGACATGGAAGCGATGTAGGAGAAGTACTCTCAAGTCATCCAGATGTGGATATGGTATCATTCACAGGTTCCACCTCTGCCGGAATTAGAGTCTCTCAAGCAGCAGCAACAACAGTAAAGAGAGTCACATTAGAACTTGGTGGAAAGAGTGCAAATGTAATTCTAAATGATGCTGATGTAATTCGTGCTGCTAAATCTGCCATTGGAGCATGCTATCAAAATTCTGGACAAACATGTTCTGCATTAACACGATTAATTATTCCAAATAGCCACAAAGAAGAGATAATTGAAATTGTTTCAAGCCGAGTGAAGGGATATACTCCTGGCGATCCACTCGACGAAAATACACGTTGTGGGCCAATGGTTTCTAAGAAACAACAGCAAAGCGTCCTATCATATATTCAATCTGGAATCGATGAGGGTGCAGAATTGATTGCAGGTGGAAATGGAATGCCTGATGGATGTAATAGTGGATTCTTTGTTCATCCTACCGCTTTCTCAAATGTTACCCCAGACATGAAAATTTGGCAAGAAGAAATTTTTGGACCCGTTTTGGTAATCACTACATATGATTCAGAAGAAGAAGCATTGGCTCTAGCTAATGATTCAATATACGGGCTTTCTGGTGGTGTTTGGGGTTCAGAAGAAAGAGCAATAGAATTTGCCAAAAAAATGAGAACCGGACAAGTTAGTATTAACGGTGGACCGTTCAATATTAGTGCACCATTCGGAGGATACAAACAATCGGGAAATGGTAGAGAATTAGGCATTGATGGATCAGAAGAATTCCTTGAAATTAAAGCAATTCAACGACCAATTGAATAATCTAAAAATTTCATTCTTCTTCTCTTTCTCGAATGTATTTTCTTTTTCCTATCTCCATAA
>PAOZ01000055.1 GCA_002708695.1 Methanobacteriota archaeon
CTCCATCATTATCTGCATCTATCCATTGTCTTGGATCGAAGGGGAATTCATCAGCCCCATCCATTCCACAACAATCTGGCCCATGATTGTCCAACAATCCATCACCATCCTGATCTCTAGCTTGCATCCAATTTGTGGGGGAAAGATCACCTGAAGCATAATCTCCTCCATTGTTCGACCAACCATCTCCATCTGCGTCGCTACATCCTTTTCTATCTATATAGGAATGACCTGTAGTGGCACATTCATCGGAATAATCTGACCAACCATCATTATCGAAGTCGCCACAACCAATCTCTGTGAATAGGCTTGTACCGGCATCTGAAGAACAATCATCAAAGGATGTTGCCACCGAATTATCTCCAAATCCATCTCCATCATAATCTGCCCACTGCCCACCCTGATGAGGTAAATCATCAATAATATCTGGAATAAAATCCCTATCAGTATCCGTATCTAAATGAATTGCTAAAGCATCATTAGTGGACATTGTCTTTCCTAGCATTATGTATCCTGTTCTACCATGGTGCTCAGCAAGAGTAACTGCAAATCCAACGGATGGATCTAATTGAATTTCCGAAATTATTCCAAAGGGAGTTTCTATTGAACCATCATGTCTTAATCCAAATCCTAGCCATGGATTGATAGTTCGAGAATCAACTTGATCTGAAAGGGGTAGATTTGAACAAGTCGCAGTTTTAATTGAAGATATTACAACGCATTGAATGTAAGTAGAATCACCAGCGGATGTATTTCCTAGCATTGTAAAAAATGAGCCTAAAACAGGATTCCAAAGGGGCAAGAAGCCGGTAGAATCAGTCCAATTGAATCCTTCAATTGATTCATTATACCACGATGAAACAAGTGATGAATTTTCAAGAATTAATTCTCTATATGATGCGTAACCCGATGAATTTACTATAATAATCGGCTTATTATTTACAACTGGGCTAGGAGAAAGAGTAATTTGAGAATTCAAATCTAAACCATCAATTTCTATTTCAGAATGATTCACAATGATACTATTCGAAAAATCATATTTCACTAAATTGAGTTTAGAATTATTTCCAATGAATGCAGCAGTTAAATTTCCTGGACCGTTGTAACCCCAATCTAAAACATCAGCACTGAAACCTAATCCTGCAACCGATTGATCGGCAATTACATGAATTTCCCATTGTGAATCATTCATTATTCCTACTTTCAATGTTCTATCATCTTTCCAAATAGTTACATTTCCATGTAAGACAATTGGAGTGCCATTCAATTGTCCAAGTGAGGGGCCAGAACTTACTTCAAAACCAGTAATCGTTTCTTCCACAAATCGAAGTACTGAGTTTCCTAACATGAAACTCATGTTCAACCCACCTAAATTGGATCTAGGGGTAATAGTAGGTTGAGCACCAACACTACCTGTTGATTCAACAACGTGAGTTGATGCAATTAAGCCGGTTTCCTTATGCAAACAAACAGAGCCATCATTACAAATTGAAAGTGCTAGAATTTGGCCTGCTTCTGTAATTCCGTAAACAGCTTCAGCAGTTCCAATCTTAGTTTGTTTCCATTCACTTGTAGATGTTGAAAGTTCATCAGGACGGGATAAAATCACTAATCCAGAATCAGTCTGAACTCCAATTAAACTACGTCCTGGACCGTCGATATTCAAATCTAATTCAGAAAAATTTGATTCCCCTGCATACGGACCTTCAATCGAAACCTGTTCCCAATCTAGATGCTCAAATACCGAAATTTGTATGTCATCAATCATTAGCCATTCTTCTTGACCATCACCATCAAAATCATCTGAATGTACAACATCACTAATATCTGGATAAGAAAAGATTCTTGGAGTGGAGGAAAGACCAGTAGAAGACCCCCAAAATAATACGAGGTCTCCTGACGAACCTGATCCTGGTCTCACTGCCCAGACATCATCATAACCATCTCGATCTATATCACCAGCAGCTGCAATTTGATATCCTAATTTCGAACCTGAAGAAGGGCCTAGAATCGTCTGATTGAATGTTGATGGGAACCCATTTGGCCCTCCTAACGAGATGTGAATTGCACCATTTGAACCAGGCCCAGCTGTATCCACATACGGCTCTCCAAATCCAAGATCATTGTAACCGTCACCATTCACATCGCCCAGAGATTCAACTGAGTAACCGAGTAAAGTTCCCTGAAGAGTGCGACTCCATTGTGCACTTGGAATTGTAGAATGACCTGTAGAACTGCCTGAATGAATCTCAACTTTACCATATCCGGTCAAATCAAGAAGGCCGCCTGCCGAAGAGATTGCAAAGTCATCATATCCATCTCCCTCAATATCTCCCAATGCTTCAATTGCCCATCCATACTGAAGATTGGTTCCAGTTCCAGCTAAAGTCAGCGAGGAAGATGTTGGCGCTTGTGAGCCACCATCAAACAGATGAATTCGTCCAACTACGCTACCAGAACCTGCCTCATCAGAAGCTAATACAGCCCAATCATCATAACCATCGTTATGAGTATCTCCAATAAATACCACTTTTGATCCAAAGGCTGCTCCAAGGGTTGAGGAATCAAAAGTCCAAAATGCTACAGAATCTAATCCTGTTGAAGACCCAAGATGAAGACGTGCACCACCATTACTAGAATTTAGATAAGGCATTCCAAATAGAACGTCGTCGCAACCATCTCGATTCATATCACCAGTATCAAAGGAAATTGTTGATTCTGTTTCCGTGGTTTGTTGAAGAACAATATCTGGCGTTGGATTGAATCCACTAGTTCGTCCATGATGAACAACCAGAGATTGATTCATGAAAATAATGAAATCTGATTTTCCATCACAATTGAAATCTCCAACTTTTGCAGATGATGCATCTGCATCAACGACAAGAATAGGTGAAGTGGTAATTCTTCCTTCCCTCCTGCCTTCGAGACTTCGCACAAACTGTACAACAGTATCATTCTCTGCTGAATAGGTAAGTTGAGCTTCCCCTTCTCCCGGAACCTCTTGATCTAATGGAGCACCTATCCATGGTGCAGCATCAATATTTGTTGAAGTCATATTTGGCCAATCCATGGAACGAATCAAGCCACCTGTTTCATGCAAAATTCGCACCCTATCTCCATTGTGAGTACGGGCATTATATCCCTCTATCAAAGATTCAATTACCGATTCATGTCTCCAAAATGTCGAGGCATAATATGATGTCATGAGGTATCCAGTATCTTCATCAATCCAAAGAACAATGTCTGTACCATTATCTAAAATAGACAGTTCCAGAGGTCCTGCAACATTCCATCCTTCGGTAACTGTCCTAACATGCCAATCTTCGTAATTGACATAATGTGGACGAGCATCGAAAGCAAATTTGAGAGAAGAAGTATCTGAATCTAGATATGCAATTCGAGCCCGATTTTGGCTATCTAATTTTATATCACATTCTGCACCTACGTCATTGCCATTTCCATCATCAACTATTGTCCATTGTACTACACCCGTTTGGTTAACATGAATATACTCCAAACTACCTGCTGTATCATTATGTACACAAGCGTGAATAGAATCAAAGTGATCAATGACCAAATCTAATCCAGTATAATCATCTAATTCAGATAAAACTGGAGAAATTTGGGTCTCAACGATTGAAGATAAATTTCTAGTCGCTAAAACATTCCAATCTTCACTCATATGTGTAATATCAGAACCGGCTAAACTTTCGCCCCATTCGTTGGACGGCAAAGGAGCCTGGATGGTATCAACGGACGTGAAATTGTCTTCTAGAGAAGTTGTAGAGGGCACTAGCGGATAGAACAATGAGAGCACCATAAGAGCAACAAGAATCCTTGCTTTCACAATCTCACTCCCCTCGGTGCCGAAGCACCATTGGCTGCGAATGAACGCCCTGCCTCTAAAGGCTTCATCTCTTTGGACCTGAAAGCGGTGCGATGAAGGGCTAGATTGAGTTCGCCTAGACATGGCAACCCTGCTTTGTCTACCAGGGGTTTGGCCAAAAGTCGAGAATCTACCGAAATTTGACTTCATTATCGGAGTTGATTCAGGAGCAGATGTTGCAATTGAAAAAGGAATTATTCCAGATTTGATAATTGGTGATTTGGACTCAGTAAACACAAAAAATCACCCAAATGAAAATCTATTTTTTGTTGATGGACAAGATGACAATGACTTATCAAAAGCACTTCATTTTTGCTTGGAAAAAGAAATGTCAACTATATTCATCATTGGATTTACTGGAAAAAGAAATGATCACGAATTGGCCAACTATGCAGCATTACATAACGCAAATGAACGTCTAGATATTCGAGTAATTCTAGACGGTATAATTGTACAAAGAGTAATGTCAAAGAATGAGTGGGAATACGTTTGCCCGATTGGAACTACAATATCCATTTTCTCATTTGAAGAAACTAATATAGAAACAAAGGGATTAGAATGGAATATCAATGGGAAAATTGGATTCTCATCTAGAGGACTCTCTAATCGGACTGCAGAAAATCAATTTTCAATTTCAACGACTGGATGTGTCTTTATTTTAATTCATGAATCATGATTCAAACTTAACCCAAATCCCTTCAGTTCCATCCCACCAATCCATCGAACCATCTGGATGTTGTCTCCAAGTTATTCCTTGTGGATCAGTATAGGTGGGTAACCCTTCAGCAACATTTTCGATTTCACCATCTGTTAAACTCAAAGCGGCTGCCTCCATAACTTCATCGAGGCGATCTGAAGAATTATTACCACGAGTTAAGAGGAGGCCCACGAAAATTCCGAAAATTAAACCAAACAATATTCCTCCTCCACCTATAGCTGCAGCAGAAGCTTGGAGATTGAGGAAAAGAGGCGTGGCCTCATAGTTTTCACCAGAAGATGATGATGGCCAAGATGTTGGTTCAGTGTTGTTTCCAAGGCTAGGATTACTAGGATCAATCGGTGGCAACCTCACCACATTTACCCCCAACGTAGTTGTCTGCATCTGAGGATTTGTCGCAGTAACTCGAACCTTGTGAACCCCTGGTTCCCAAAGTCCACAATCCAAATCCTTGACATCGGATTCTGATGATTCCTGATTTTTCGGATTAGTGATTAACCAAGAAAAAGTCAAGTCAGTATCGGTTTGATTATCCGCTGGAGCAGCAACAACAGAGCAACCTGTCCCCATACGTTGATTCTGACCATTTACCTGTATTGAGAAATCAGGTGCAGGATGATTTTCAATTTTTACTTCAACAGAAGTGGATGCACCAAAACCTAGTTCGTTGGTATACTGCAACGAAACAGAATATGTTCCCGCTGGCCACGCTGAACAATCAATTGGTGCAGTTTCATTGAGAACTTGCCAAGGAACTCCTGTCAAAGACACAACGCCTAGAGCATCATATTGCTGACCCACATCATCAGAAAACGAACGAAGGATTTGGCATTCGTCTCCTGTGAAAATTGTGTCTGCTCCTTGTAATTCCAATCCTAATGTGGGTGGTGAAAGAGCAGTGGTTAAATCGAATGTGCCCAAATCAACCTCTTCGGTAATTACTTCTAATTCATGATCCCAAATTAGCATCCGAAGATGATAATCTCCATCTTCCCAAGCATAGATATCAATGGATCCAAACTTCATTTCACCAGCTGCGAGTGTCATATTCTTCCAAAATGGAATCACCAATCGATCTGTTTCAACAATTACCTGTACTCCAACGTGGCTATCTTTCGTGGAATTGATTGCAAATATTGTGCTCAACATATCTGGGAAACCATCACTGTCCATATCCATGGCATCCACTCTTCTCTCCTCTAATCCAATTTCAGATTCTGCGACAACAGTTAGTGTTGCTAAAGGTAACAACAACATGACGGACAAAAAGGTAAGTAGACTACTTCGCATCAAGATTCACCTCCTCTTCGAACAACCATCAACCCAAGAATAGTAATGAAGAAAATCCCAAGAGGAATAACATAGGTAAGCATTGCAGCAGTTGGATTTGAAGCCATAAGCATATATTGAGAATTTAAGAAACCGAAACTATCCGAATAACCATCACCATTTGCATCAGGACATCCTTGCAAATCAATGGTTGATTTTCCTGAAACTTCTGGACAATCATCACGGAATGAACCAATGCCATTATCTCCAAATCCATCACCATCAAGGTCAGACCATTGAACTCGATTTTGAGGGAATGCATCTGCAGTTCCATTTGGACTAGCTCCCCATCCATCATCTGGATCACTATACCCATCGCCATCAAGGTCTGGACATCCTAAACGATCAAGAAGACTAATTCCATCTGCTAGAGACGCCTATGGACAAGAATCTGGCATGTTACCCCAACTATTGTCACCATATCCATCACCATCTGCATCGAACCACTGAGTGACATCCATTGGGAATCGGTCTCCCAAATCACTCCACCCATCTCCATCTGTATCTGTGCAACCAAATCGATCTTCGGTACTCGTACCTGGAGTTTCCTTACAGCGATCTGGATTCGTTCCTACTGGTTCATCACCATAACCATCGCCATCCAAATCTCTCCATTGGCTAGCATCCTCTGGAAATGCATCTGCTAAACCAGCAGGATGAGGTAACCATCCTGCTTGAATTTGAGGGTCGCTTGCTCCATCTCCATCACCATCAGGACAGCCCCATCTATCGATTGTAGAACTGCCTGTTGTAGCTGGACAGGAATCTGGTCGCCATGCTCCTTCGTCATTATTGTCACCAAAACCATCACCATCCGTATCGGCCCATTGAGTAGATTGATCATTGAAAGCATCAGCAAATCCTTCAGGATGTGCTGGCCAATCAGCATCTGAATTACTGTATCCATCCCCATCTGCATCGGGACAGCCAAATCGATCCATAGTAGAGGTTCCAGGTCTATTGTTACAAGAATCCGCTTCAAATCCAGATGAATTATCTCCAAATCCATCTCCATCTGAATCTGCCCATTGACTAGGTTCATTCGGGAAGGCATCAATCTGAGTTGCTGCTGGATTTTGATTATCTCCCCACCCATCTCCATCAGTATCATACCATTGTGTTGGATTATCGGGGAAAGCATCGGGATTGGTTCCTTCAGAATTGTCTCCAAATCCATCTAAGTCTCTATCTGACCATTGTGTTGGATCTCCTGGGAATGCATCAGATCCATTTTCTGCTGTCCATGATTCATCAGGATTTGACCAACCATCACCATCTGAATCGGGACATCCTAATCGATCTTCAAATGATTGGCCGGACCTTGTTGGGCAAGCATCTGGTTGGGTAGCGCCCACATACCATACCCCTAATCCATTCACTGCCCTACTTTCATTCCATGATGGGTCGTCCCAATTGTCTCCATACCCATCAGAATCGAAATCAGACCACTGAGTGGGATCGGTGTCGAAAGCATCTGCACCATCCGAAACATTCCATGACTCAGTTGAGAAAATTGCAGTTGGATCCGGATCCGACCAACCATCAGCATCAGAATCTCGACAACCATATCTATCTTGATCCGAATTTCCAAAATATTGTGGACAATGATCGGGATTGTTTGCGGGAGCAGAATTATCTCCATATCCGTCACCATCACTGTCTACCCACTGAGTTCCATCAGTTGGAAAACGATCACCACTATCTGACCAACCGTCTGCATCTCCATCAGGACAACCTTTTCGGTCCTCTGTTGAACTGCCTTCAGTATCATCACAATCATCTTCACGATCAGCAAAACCATCTGAATCTGAATCTCTATCGTATTTGTCAATTGTAGGAGTTACAGTATAATCGAATTCATCGCGTGCACAAGTATCCTTTGATCTTACCAAGATGTACCATGTGGTCGACCCTGCATGGGAACCCCATTCTGCTGCTGAAGGATTGACATTTGCTGTAAGTGTTGTAGAACCACTGCTTCCAAAATCCTGATCAAATCGTTTATCTCCTCTTTCAGGAACACCATTGACAAAATTTGCATCCCAAATCTGTACTTTTCCTTCCCAATGATCTGTTCCGAAACAGCCGAATAAATCGAATCCATAATCACCTGTTGGAGAACTAACCTGTATCTGAACTCTATCGCCAGTTACCAAATCAATGGTCCACCAATCTTCTGAGTCTCCATCGGCATCGACCGCATCTGATGAACTACTGCCGTCAGTCAATACATTTGCAGTGGACCAATCATCATCCGCAATTGCCCCAGGCAATATAGAAATGTACAAACAAAGAATGATGCAAGTAACAAAAAAACGACGTGGAATAAAACGTGATTTTCGGGCCAGAGGAGAGGAGAGGCCGCGCTCCATCGAAGATGGAGGTGTACATTACGTGTAAATCAGTTGCGACGAATAAAATAAGCAGTTTTTGGTAATCTTAGACGTTTTTCGGAATGATTCAAAGCAAAGAACCCTGCCGTTTGTTATATGGCAGATGCATTACCTGTCCACGTGACAGTCGTAATTCCTACACGAAATGAAGAGGCTGCAATCGTAGATACAATACGTTCTGTGCCAAATAATGGATGGTGCGAAAAACTCGATTTCCTAATTATTGACGGAAATTCAACCGATAAAACGCGGGAATTGGCAGAACAAGAAGGTGCTACAGTATATTTGGAGCCAAGAAAGGGATATGGAAGAGCATATCGAACTGGATTCGCAATGGCTCCAGGAGAAATAATCATCACAATGGATGCAGATTGCACATACCCTGGAGAAGAAGTCCCTAGTTTGGTTCGTAAATTGGTGGAAGAAGACCTTTCTTGGATTACTTGTGATCGATTAAAGAGAGCTGAAGATGGCGCTATGTCAGGACTTCATGGATTCGGAAACTGGGTATTATCTACTACTGCTCGATTCCTATTTTGGTATGGAGTCCATGATTCACAAAGTGGAATGTGGGTTTTCAGAAAATCCATTCTTGAAGATCAACGTGTAAGACCAACTAATGATGGAATGCCTCTATCTGAAGAATTCAAGATTAGGGCTAGAAGATACATTGGAAAGAAAAAGGCAATCGAAATCAGCGTACCTTACAGAGTACGTGTGGGAGAAGCAGAAATCAATACATGGGGAGATGGATGGAAGAATCTACGATTTCTATTCAGCATGAGATTTGGTTTAGCCAGAGCAAAAACACCTTGGGGTCCGAAGTCAGACTGAATCCCAGTCTAAATCTGAACCTCTAATTTTGTCTGATTCGGTTTCTTGATTTTCTAATTCTACCTCTGTTGATTCATTTTCAGCATTCAATTCCGCAGTAACCTCACTTGTCCCATCCAATGACTGAGTAGCATTAGTAGGGACACTGCTCCATGATTCTATCAAATCTAAATCTCTCTGTAAATTCCTTCGACGATTTAACATGAAAGTCCCACCAACAATGAATAACATAACAATAATTGCTAAAATTACATTTCCTAAATCCTCAGAAATTGATGCAAAAAGACCATCTGAATCAATTGGTCCTTTCACCTCAATTTGTTCAGAAATAGGTAAAGAAACCGAATCTCCATCTGTGGCCCAAGCCTCAATTTTTGCATATCCTGTACCCGTTGGAGTCCAAGAGGTTGAACCTGTCCAAATACCGTCATCTGCTTTTGTATCCATACCTGAACCATTGTCATTGAGTGCGAAAATTTCGCCAACTCCGTTCATTGCAATCCTAGCTTGAACCTGATTTGTGGTTCCATCAGGATCTTCTAAGATTACTGATATGACCATTTGATAAGTCTCATCAGATACTATTGTGGATGGTTCATACATCAAATCACTAAGTCTTGGAGAACTAGAAAGCGAAGTGATGTTTACACTTGCAGTACTAATGGCACCTCGCTGATCAATAACTGTAAGATGAATTAAGTGAAGACCAGGAGTTGGTTTGTAAGTGAAATTGGGCATTGTGGAAACTACAGTTCCACTTGGAGAATCAATTCTCCATTCATATCTGAAAATATCATTATCATAATCATACGAGTCTGCACCTATTACTTCTATAACTCCTCCAGGGGGTATTGATGTCCCTTCGGAAACATTTGCAATTACTGCAAAAGGATCAGATGGTAAAACTTGAAGCAACTGAGTATGTACTCTAGACATACCATTTTCATCGGTTAATGTAAATGTTAGAGTATGATCTCCTGCGGCCATATAATCGTTATACCAAAATTCAATTGTACCATTCTCAACCATCGGTTCAGTTTCAATATCACTAGTTATTGTGACATTAAAAGAGTCACCATCTGGATCATAGGATTGACGGAAATCAAACAAAACTGGAGCATCGCTATTCACAATAGCACCTGGAACAGGTGAATCTAGAATCAACAAAGGAGCACTGGCTGCAACATCAATTCTAATTGTGCTCTGTGCTATTTGTCCTGAACCATCATCAACAGTTAGAGTAACATCGTGAATACCAGCTGGCAATCGAGAATCAATAATCCATCCACTTCCTAGGGGTTCAGCCAATTGATTGGATGTCCAAAGAACACTTACTAGGTCACTAGATCCAATATATGGATTGCATAGAATTTGTAGTGAAACATCTTCTAAAGAATCACATGATAAATCCCAATCTCCAGAACCTGATGAATCGAATCTAATGAGATCAGAAGAATCGGTAGAATACCCTGTTGCAGGAGAAGAAATGGCGGCAATAGGTACGGAATTATTCACTATCAGAAGCATAGAAAGTGTTGATTCAGAACCGGAATGAGAGGAGTCAGAATCACCTACTCCCAAAGTGATTGTATGCGGACCGGGAGAAAGATGCCCTACCCATACTCCTTCTGGGGGAGCGTTTTGACCATTATGAAGATGGGATAATCGGGAATTTAAATCTCCATCAATATTGGAATGAAAACGATATGTGATTTGATCTCCTTCCGGATCTATTGTGCCCCTTGCATCAAGGGTGACTTCAGAGGATGATAAGTTGTTATCTCGTGAAACTTGAAGATCCGGAGTTGGTAATTCATTGTATAATTCAACTAACCAGACATAAGTCAAAGGAGTGTTGAGGCCATCCCCAATTACAAATGTTAAATCAAAAATAGCATTGGGAGAATCTTCGAATGAAACATTGTATTCCAATGGACAATTAGGAGTGGAACAATCCCCTGGATCATCGGCCCATTCGGTAAAAGAGACATCTAAACTGGTCTGGAACGGTTGATTTTCAGGGTCAATAGAAGCGCTAGCATTGACATGAAGAACTTGAGTTCTAGACAATAGAATTCGATTTGTAACATCTGCTAAAGGATTTAGAACAACCGAGATTGATGGAGGGAGATTTGTTAATTCTATTCTTCTGGTTTCAGAAGCACAGTTATTGGAAGTATCACAAACCTCTAGAGTGATGTCATGAGTTCCATCAGATAAACATCCAGAACTCTGATTATTAGCAGTAAAATATGATTTGTTATCTTCAATTCCAACCCCCTGAAGACATGAGGAAATTAAGCTCCCATCTAAGCTACTATTCCAAGAAAATGTCAACTCTTGATTCTCCAAATCCCACGACTCTGAAGCGTTGAAAATCACCTCTCCACCTGATGGGAATAATTGTTCATCAATAGGAGTAGACCAAAGAATCAGAGGAGGTTGATCAGGTAATTGAATTTCACAAATCGAAGTTTTATCCATATTGAGATTTTCAGGTCCAGTATCATTTCTAATAGCGGAATATTCACATCCTGTCCAAAACTGATTGACGTTTGTAGTTCCTTGAGAAGTAGTTCTAGTGCCCACAAAAGGACCCAAAACTAAATTTCCAGCATAAGGAACAACGTGCTGAATTGGATTTTCAATTTGATCAAATGATAGATTTACCACCGCATATGGTAATCCAAAACCATTTTGATTAACTGCCCAAACATGTATCTTCCACATTACATCGAATTGAGCTACTCCTCCTTGGTTCAGTGAAGGAGGGGAAGATGAAGAAATCCATTGAACCAAATTTGTCTGAGCTAATCCCGGTTGAGTGAGTTGTAAACCACTAGCATCAGGGGCATTAACGAACGATACCTTTGATGATTGTACAGTAAAACCTCCACTACATGATGAATAATCTGGAGAATAGATTGTGAGATTTGCATGATTGCTTAACAAAAGGCAATTTTGGCCTGAAATAAATGAGTTATTTAGATGAGAATTCAAACCAGAAGAACCCGTTCCTGACCAAATAATTCCAGTATGATTTCCAGTAAGTACTAGATCATCAATTATGACATCAGAAGAGGTTATTGCAACTGCTTGAGTTGATGATTCATCCTGATAAATACTCATTCCGGCTATTGTAACTACACCTGGAAATGAAATTCCAGAATTATCGATTCGAATTGCAGGACCAACCCCTGAAGGAAGGGAAATTGATTGATTTTCTAATACCAAATCAATGCTATCTTGAACCATTATTCCGCCTTGAGAATCATCTGTACTGGAACATGTTCTACAAGTTACATCTTTTGTGCTCGCTGTAAGTGTATTTGATTCCTGAAATAGGAAACCAAATCCATCAGAAGACCCGGTTGCAGCAGCACCATTCCTAGCAGATGAGGCATTAACGAGTAAGACATTGCTAGAATCATAAACAAATACTCCATTCAATCCATTATCCGAGGAATGTAGTCCCTCAATCTCTGGATGAGATTCTTGAACATGTAGGCCAACACCTGAATTATTGTTAACATTCCAATTGGAACCTCTGAGACTTGATTTCATCAGATGGATTCCAGCTCCTATTGAACCTGAAACTTGTAGATTATCAATAGTAGGAGCCCAATTAGCAGAACGAAGATAAAACCCAGATTGAAGGGCAGCTTCATTTGATGAAGAATCACCCGAATTGTGAACTATCAATCCATTAATCGTTGTAGATGGGCCCATCATATAACCTCTAAAACCAATACAATCATTTTCTTCTATCAAACCATTTTCAACATATACTCCAGAAGTATTGATGTTGAATGCAGCAGTACATTGACCTGGTGCCTTTGAATTAGGGCCACCTGTACCCCTTAGAACGAGATTCTCAAATTGGGCATTCATTGGAATATTACTATACAAAGAGTGATTGTATCGTTCAACAAATATTCCGACATACATTGAATTCTCTACAGTCAAATCACGGAACGTAGGGCGTGTGATGCTTGTTTCGGTAATATGTCGAACAAAAACTCCATGATCTGATCTGTTTACTGATACATTTTCAAACAATAGAATGGAGTCCTCTACCCATATTCCTGTAGCAATAGCTTGAGTTGCAGATGTTACATTTTGAATATTAACATCTCGAATCAATCCTCCCGAGCCACCCCAAACATTCACGCCTCTAGTAATTGCATCATTAACATGAAGACCAGTTACTAGTGGAGCAGAACTAGCACCAATTGAAAGTCCAATACCATATCTCCAAGTGGTCGAGAATCCATGCAAATCTTGTCCAGCCTCGTCAATGTGTAAATTATTGATTATAGGAGTTGCAGAACTAAACAAATCAACTCCAACATAATCTGGATCTAAAACAGTCAAATTATCAAAGAATGGGTTGCTCCCATAAATTGTTACTCCAAAATCAGCATTATCAATAGTCAAATTTCGAATTACTGAGCCTCTATTATTCGAAGTAGTATTGAATTGTAGCCCTTCATGTGATTGGGTAGAAATACCTGACAACATCACTACTGGGGCTGTTTCTTCACCAAGTACAGTAAGTCGTCCTTCGACATATATTCTAGCGCCGATTGGCATTTCTATCGATGTTCCGGCAAGTACTCTCAATTCATCGGACGATTGAACAGTGTAAGATGATTGAAGTTGAACGACGCCACTCCAAGTTGTTACAGATTTAGAAATTGACAACGAATTTTGGTTCTGAGTCTCCTCAATATTTGAAATTGGAGATAATAGAGGAGATACTGAAGCAAGAATGAACAGGGCAACAAGAAGTGAAGCCTGCCGGTGCATATCTCGTGACCCTTTCGGAACACGAATCAACCCTGCGGTCTCTCGTTCAAAATTTTCATCAATGAACGGATAGTTCAAAGGGGGCCCCGTTCCCCGGAATATTGAGAGAAGATGGGAACGGCCTTTATCCTCATCAAAACGATTCCAGGGAAGGAACGAGATGTCTATCTTACTCTAAGCGATTTAGAATGCGTTCTAGAGGTGCATGTCCTATACGGGGAACACGATTTAATCGCTAGAATTGGGGCTAATGACTCCAATGAGTTAGCAAATATCCTATTGGGAACATTCAGAACTATCGAGGGTATTCGAGATACTGAGACACTAATCACAGTTGATTATTAGGAGGAAATGAAATGGCAGTAGGATTCGTACTTATTACCACAGAAACCGGAAAAGAAACCCAAGTAAGAGAATCCATTGGAAAAATAGACATGGTAGAGCAAAGATGGGGAATCTTTGGAGAATTTGATGTATTGGTTAAAGTTGTTGCAGATGATGAATCAGACCTTACTCGTTGCATCATGGAAGAAATTAGAGTTTTAGATGGAATATTGGAAACTAGAACTCTAATTGGCTCACAAATCTGATTATATCATCCGATGAGCATTTGCTAGAAGTTGGTCAGCAACATTCCTACATCCTGAAATTAGGTGGAGATGAACTGATTCTCGTAGAGCATGAATCGCATTTGCACTATCAATTCGGGCAATTATTCTCCACCTAGCTGCTAACAAACGGCGTCCAGAGATGGTATGTTCGGGTAATGGTGTAAGACGAGATCGTTCAAAGGCAGCAATCAAAGCAGGGGAAAGTTGGCTTTGAGAATCAATCAATGAGTGTAATAATCTACATCTTTCGACAATTTCAGGTTCAGCCTCAATTCTGGCTGCAAGCAATGCAATTTCATTCTCATCGGCATTGGCGCAATCCAAACGAAGTCTTAGACGGCGGACTATTGGATCTCTAGGACCTGCGATTGATGTCAAGCGTTCCAATACCTTCTTTGCACCTAATTCAGAATTAGATGCCAAATGAATTCTGAATCGAGCAATTGCTGCTGCTGTTCTAGCAGGAGGGGTTAATTGATGTTCAGAAGGTAAACTACTCTCAAATTTATCCAACTCTTGAAGCAATAAATTTGCTTCATCAATTGACCATTGTCTAGGCATATTGTCATCGATTTTTCTGACAATTACAGCCAAACCATAACGAAGTTGTCCTTCATCATCTAATTCTGAAATTGCTTTTTCTTCTTCTTCATTTGCTTTATCCAAATCGCCATCAATCCTCAATAATTGAGATTTTAGCAAACGCTTCTCAGGATTTTCAGGCAACTTTGCAATGTGTTCGGCTGCTACGTCTAATTCAGCACGTTCCAAAGCAACTCTTGCTGCAGCAGAACGTAATTCGGTATTTTCCGGATGTTGTTCTAATGCATCTTCTACAAGAATTGCTGCAGCAGATGGGATTTGATCATTTATCGATTCCAAAGAGGATAGAAGAAGAGATGGCAAATCAGAATCATTTGCACCAATCCGATGATGTAATTCAATTCGGCGGGCACGAATTCCTTCACGTGAAGACCACCAATCTGCCAAGGAAGAATGAAGATTTTGTTTGTCTTCATCTGACCACGATTCCTTTCTAACATTCTCAATCAAATGTTGACCTTCCATCCGGTCAGCATGCCATCTAATGAGAGCTCTGTCATCTAAATCATCAACTCTATCTGAATTAGAAATTTCTTCAATATTTATGGGGATTGGAGAAATTGCTAATTCATCAAATGTTTTTTCTTCTTCTGAATCAAGATGATTTAGAACTGTTTCTTGGACAAAAGACTTCACGGCATCTGAAGATGTAGGTAATGGATCATCGGGGGACCACAAACCTAGAGCAAGAGGATGGCCACCTAATGCTGATGCGATTTCAAAACCTAATTCATCATTTACTCTATCCCCCAAAATCATCCTAGCTGATTCCACAGACAGCCCCTCAATTCGAATGAATTCACCTATGATTCCAGAAGGTACAGGAGCGCGTGAAACAAGAATACAATTTCCTCGTTTCAACAAGGAAGTACAAAGTTTGACAACTCTAGACAAATGA
>PAOZ01000056.1 GCA_002708695.1 Methanobacteriota archaeon
AAGGTCAGCAAGGCCAGCAAGGTCAGCAAGGCCAGCAAGGCCAGCAAGGTCAACAGCAGGACAATGGTCAAGGTCAGCAACAGCAGGGTGGCGAACAAGGCGCCCAGCAAGGTGGCCAAGATCAACAGAACCAGAATGGTGAAAACCAGAACGGTCAGGACCAGCAAGATACCGGCCAGACCCAAAACGGTCAGCAAGGCCAGCAAGGTCAGCAATCGGACCAGCAACAAGGTCAGCAACTCGATAACCAGGAGCAAAATGGCGACAATGACAACGATGGAGATGGAATCCCCGACGACGTGGATAACGACGACGATAACGATGGCATCCCTGACAATGTTGACAGCAATCCTGAGGACCACGACAACGACGGCATCGACGACGCAGAAGATAACGACGACGATGGCGATGGAATCGATGATCGCGAAGAAGTGAACGACGGTGACCCTAATACGGACATTTACGATCACGACAACGACGGTATTTCGGATAACGTGGACTTAGACATCGACAACGACGGTATTGACAACATCAATGACTTGGGCCCTAACGGAGAAGATTACTCCAGGGACCACGACAATGATGGCATGAACGATGCTGAAGATCCGGACGACGACAACGACGAGATTCTCGACGTTGACGAGTTCGATGGTGTTGCAGGAAGCTGGCGCTACGACCATGACAACGATGGTCTCGAAGACAAGACGGACACGGACGACGACAACGACGGCCTATCCGACTGGTTCGAGAACAACGATGGTAACGATATGACCGGTCAGTTCGACCACGACAACGATGGCGTTGAGGATCACCTCGATGCTGACGATGACGGGGACGGCATTCTCGATGAACTCGAGAGTTGATTGACCATATCGACCATAAGTGGTTAGCCACTTCTCCGATTCTGCCTTGAGCAGTAACCCTCGCCTCGGTCGTCGGATACCCCTCGAACCCGGGCGAATCCCTTTTCTTCTGCAACCTTTCATGAATGACTTATAGTTCAGAGACATGGGGATTGAACCTAGATGACCATCGACCCGATGACGATAGGTCTTGGTTTGGGTGGATTTTTTGTCTTCTTGTTTTTGTTACGTTTTATCTTCGGAAAGAAGAAACTGAATCCAATGGCAACAGAATTAACAAAGATTCGAGATAGTGACCATATTCCTGAACCAGTAGAAGTTCCTCCTGCTGATCCATCTGCAACAGCTCCAGAGGGTGCTGGATTCACACGAACTTTATCGATGAGAGAAAGGATACTTTTGCATCTTCGCTATGTTGCTACAACCGAAGATTCAACCTCACCTTCTGTCGTTAAAGCCGTGGCGTCTGTTGTGGATGGAGAAGTCAAAACATTATGCGATGCATTACAATTGCTCCAGGAATCTGGCGAAATAATCAATGAAGGTGCCCCCGGATCCTCTTTTTCATTATCGTCTTCTGGCAGAGAAAGAGCCAATGTTGTACATGGTGATTACATGGCATCGACTGTTACAGTTGCTGGTGAAGAAGTGATTGTAGGAGATGTTGTTGGATTTGGTGGCTTCCCCCTCATTGGTCCGCATATTCAAAGTCAATTTGGACAAAACACTGGTGGACCTCTTTCTATCTTGGTTCGTTCCTTATCGATTAGTTTTGAAGATGGAGAAATGTCGACAGATGAACGTAGAATGATTGATAATTTGGCTGAAGAACTTTCCATTTCTCAAGATCAAGCGAAAAATATCGAATCTTATGTCAAAGCAGCAATGGGTGGTCAAACAGTTTCTGAACCAATTGAGGATTTGGAAATAGATTTGCCAGAACCAGAACCAGAGCCAGAACCAGAACCAGAACCAGAACCAGAACCAGAGCCAGAACCAGAGCCAGAACCAGAACCAGAACCAGAGCCAGAGCCAGAGCCAGAAGAACCGGAACCAGTATCCACTGCCCCTCCTCCTGAACCCGTGATGAGTATGCAAGAAAGATATGGTCAAATCGCACCCGAAGATGATTCACGACCAGATAAGATGCATCGCAAGTTCTGAGAAGATTTTTTGGCATATTTTGCTAATTCCATCGACATCGATATTAAAGCGTGAACGCCTACGGAGGGTTGACGATATCCCAGCGGATGCCAGACGAGATGATTAAAATGAACGCTGCACCTTACGTGATGGCTCTATTTGGTCTTGTATTGGTAGTGTTGGGGATTCGCGAAGAATCGATGGACATAGGGCAAATTTTACTTGGCTTACTACAGCTAGTAGTCGGTATTTTGATGACTGGATTGATCCCATTGCCCTTCTTGGATAAGTTGGTCGTCAAACCTGAGGAACATGAAGATCCTCATAAGAAGTTTTGAGAGAGTGAGAGAAAATGTGGGAACACCGTTCGATTTCAGATGAATACCTTCGCCAAAACAGGCGAATTCAGGCGACAGAAACATATGTTGAGCTAATGGGTCAAGTAGAGAGAGCAGTAGCATCTCCCCAATCCTATGCTTTTGATGACGAAGACTTTCTGCAATATATTCCTCGTTCTGGTCCTTGGGCGCCTCAGATGGATTCAGACATGACAGTTGAAGATCCACGACGCAGATACATTGGAAAAGGAACACCAAAATTCCTCAATACCAACATTATCCTCGGCTCTAGTTGGATTGAATCTGAGCGATTTCGATTTGAACGCGATTTAGACACTATGTCTGATTGGATCAAGCAGAAGACCATTTTACAAGCCAATATGTGGACTCCATCCACTGTAGTTACAACTCAAACCATGGTTTTCTGTTCAACAGGAGATGAGGACCGAATGGGCAGTGCACTTCAGGTACGAAACGATCCTACAGATTTTGATTTACCTTCTGATAACCACATGTTCCTTGGCGTTACAGATGACGGTTTCCCAGAATGGGAGCCACTTGTATGGGGGCTCGGACATCGAGGAGTTGTTCCAGGATCAGATCCTGCAGAACGTGTCTACTATCCTTCTCTAATGCACAGAAACGTGACCTACAATAACAGATTGGGTTGGATTCGATATTCTCCTGCAGGTTTCGGAAAGGATGCCAATGGTTACCTGATGACTCGACCCTTTGATTGGATTTGGAGCGCAGTCAACGGAAACCGCGAAACTCCTTCTGCATTCAATCTCTTAGTCAATATGCCTGACCGAAGAGACTCATTTGGTGAAGATGGAATTACAGACATTTTCCTCACATCTGGAAAGACTTCGTTATACACCATGATGGGAATGATGAATTCAGCAACTGTTCGTCAGATGTTTGGCGCAGGTTCTGATATGGTTCCATTAGAGATGCACATTGTAGAACCTGGTTTGGACGAGTGGGTTCAGAAGGCTAGCGATGAAGACCGCTATGGGCGCATCTTTGAGTACACAGCTACTCTTGGTTACTTATTGACAGATCCAAATATTGGTACATTGGGAGAAGGAGCAGGACGGCGACGTCTTCTTGTTTACCCTCAGGATCAGGCAAACCTTCTGACAAATGTGAGTGCAAGCCAAGTTGCAGATCATGCATTGAAGGGCAACTATCAGGCAACAGTATTCACAAAGTTGGATCAGGCAGACTTCCAGAATCGTGTTACTCGAAGGATGAGTCAATATGCAGACCTCATTACCCCGAGTTCAAAGGCCCGAGGACAAAGATGGATTTCCCAAGCAAATTGGGGAGGTGAAGATGGAGTCCAACAGGGCCCAACAGTTCACTCTCTATTGGCAGTTCGTGGTTATGAGGTACTTCAGATGGAAGAATACCAAGCTACATTCAACGAAGTTAGTGCAGCACCACAACGTCTGATGAACCGATTGATTCAGTCTGTTGCTACAAATGCACTCAAGACAGTCTATCCATTGGACTTAATCACCGATCAGTCTGGTGATGGAGCGCCTTACCAAAAGCTCTTCTCCCCGCTGACATCCGATGAGCCATTGGTGTACTACACAGATATTCGATTCCTTGTACCTACATCAATCGATAAACTACGAATGATGACAGGCCAACGTGGTGCTGATCGCGGTAAATTACGTGACGCATTCACAGAATTAACTGGAGCAGATCCTGTTACCGGACTTTCAGTACTTGATTTGTGTATGCCATTCATGGCAGATATGGGTCCAGGTTCATGGCAACAAGGAACTGGTGTTCGAGAGAATGAAGTAGTTGTTGAGGTAACTTGTGCAGTTAACCCGAATGCTGTTTGGAAGAATTTGTTGGAGCCTACTGTCAAGGATGTATTCCAACTCCCTAAGGGTAAGAATGGTACTGCTGCTAACATTTGGGGAGATGTATTGATGGAGAATTCACAACTTCAGGATAAGATGGAGAAAGATGGCCTTGGTCATTATCTACGATTATTGAAGATGGTCTATCATTACAGCAACAAGTTGTCTCGAAAGAGAAATGATATGAGATAATTTTGATATTTATTTGCTTGCGTATGAATGAATTGAATCAAATATTAGTGATTACTCGCTAACTCTATGAGCACTCGCTATGCTTTGAAAGCCAGGTCTTTTGCCCTTGTATTCTTAATGATTACGATGGCCCAAACAGGGTACACTCTGAATGATTATGATTATTCAGAAGAGCAAAACAATTTAGATGCAACAGATGTAGTTTCTGAAACCTCAATCGCGAACAATGATGCTGCGTCTCTCCATAGTGGGTGGACTCACAGTTGTGTTGTGACAGATCAAGGAATGGTGAAGTGTTGGGGGAATAATTCTGCAGGCCAACTCGGTATAGGCAATACTGAGGACATGGGTGATGAAACCGGCGAAATGGACACAGACCTACCATATCTGAATCTCGGCACGAATCTTGTGGCTGAGAAGGCTGCACTTGGTGAAGGCCACACTTGTATACTTTTCACAAACGATTCTGTGAAGTGTTTCGGCTCGATTGGAGCACTTGGTCTTGGTTACACTGACGGGAATGGTGCTGGTGACGGTTATCTTGAGACTGGCGATTACATGCCATTTTGGCCCACTCCTTCTGGCCGTAGTGTAGAAGATATCGCTGCCGGTGGCTACCACAATTGCGCTGTTTTCGACAATGGCGACATGACTTGTTGGGGTGCGAATGCAGAGGGTCAGTTAGGTATGGGCAACACAACCAACTTGGGTACCCAAGCAGATCAGGTCGGCGACTCCATGGCTTACGTTGCTTTGCCGACCGGATCATCTGTTACATCTATGGCACTAGGTACTGCACACACCTGTATCCTCTTCAGCGACGGCAACGTCACTTGCTGGGGGGATAACGCCTACGGACAACTCGGTATCGGAAGTACTGATGATATCGGTGATGATAGTGGAGAGATGGGAGATTCCCTCACCAACATCACATGGCCAACAGGCCGTCATGCCGTGGATATTACAGCTGGAGATGGATTCACCTGTGCCCATTTGGACAATGACGATGTCATCTGTTGGGGCCGGAATGATGTCGGTCAACTCGGTAGGGGCAACAATCTGAATTATGGAGATTCCAGTGGTGAGAGCATTTCAAGTTTGACTGCAATTGATTTCGGTTCCTCCTTTACGGCGGATGGAATTGATGCTGGTCGTGACCATATTTGTGTGTTCGATTCACCCTCTTCGGTGAAGTGCTGGGGTGGCGGCTCGGAAGGTCAACTTGGAGCACCGGTGACGCCAAGTTCTAGCGCTCCGAATCGAGGCGACGGGGTCAATGAGATGGGGTCAACCATTCCAAATGTGGACCTTTCCAACGGCCAACCAAATCCCTCTCAAATCCAAGTCGGAAACGAATTCGCATGTTATATGAAGACGAATTCAGAAATTAAGTGCTGGGGGGATGCAAGCAATGGTCGCCTTGGATATGAGGATACAGAGACACTTGGAGACAGTACAAACGACAATTTGAGAAACGTAGTGCGTTTAGGTCTTGATTATGAATTCAATAGCATACCATGTGATGAGGCATTCCCTCATGAAAATCCCACTATAGATGACTTCCAACTCGATTCAGGCTCGAAGGGACGAATGTTGGAAATAGCCTTCAGGTCAGATGGGTGCCCTGGTCTTGCATATATCGATGATTCAAATGATCGTGTTCGATTTGCTGTGTACAATCAAGGTATTTGGACATTTGAATATCCGCTCACGAGCGGTTCGGGAGAAGTGCTCGACGTAGACTTCCTGTTTGATGCAAACGACGTTCCACATCTTGTCTGGACCGATCCTACCTACAACACAGGTACGACACAAGATACTCATTACGCAACGAAGTCGAATGGCCGCTGGCATCATGTAGAGCTGGGCCTCGCGAATCCTCACGAGGTTGAGATGGCACTCAATCACACAAATGTCCTCGAAATCATCACAAATACGAACACTTCAGGTCAACACGCATTCCGGCACGCCGTCTGTGACACGACAGTCAATACATGTCAGTCCACCTCACATTGGTCTGGTTCCAGTAACACATACACCTTCCAAGGTTCAGACATGGACGTAATCGTAAACTTGGATGGTTCAATCACCAATCTCTTCCTTGAAGAAGGCACGCCTGATAAGATAAAGATGAAGACAAAGCAAGCTGGACGATCAGCAAGCGAGTCAGACTATGGTCCAGCGGCTAGTCCATCTTTAACATACAACACGTCTTCAGCCTCGGGCGACGATATCCGTTCAATTCGAATGATTCAATCAGCAGATGGTAATTATCACATGGTCTATGTTCCAACAGATTTGTCCACGAATGGGCTGTTGTATGGCTATTGTACCACGGAATGTCTCCGTGGCCCCGCCTTAAATGACTGGACATTCTCCCCAATTGCAGGAGCAACATCATCCACATTCTCTTTTGCAGTGGATTCCGATTTGATTCCACATTTATTCTACAGTACCAGTAGCGGAATTCAACACACGAAATTGGTTGACGACTCTTGGACCACTTCACTCCAAATCTTAAATTTAGCAGCAAATGAAATTCGAGCTGAAATTAGTGAAAATGGTAATCTCTGGGTTGGCGCTCAACTTACTGCTAATGGTAACCTCTGGATCATTCAACAGAATGCTTTTGCTGGCAATGGAATGGGTGTTGATGCTGACGGTGATGGATGGCTTGGAATTCATGAATACACTTGCGGATCAGATCGTTTCGATAGCGCTTCGACTCCAGCAGATGAAGATAATGACGGGATTTGCGATGACAAGGATAATCGTTACGACACACCTTCCTATGGTGAAGCAAACACGATTGGGCTTGGTGTACAATTTGCCTGTTCTACTAGTGGCCGTCCTCACAATACAAGCGATGATCCAGCAGTGTTTTGCTGGGGTATGAATGACCATGGACAATTGGGCTTGAATTATTCTACAAGCATCTATCAAGGTTGGAATCCAGTCACACAAACTCCAATTTATCAATCCGGATTCAGCTGGTCCTCAATATCACCCCATGGAATCCCGCAGGCCTTCGTTGCCACAGCAGTGTCAGTTGGTGATCGTCATGCTTGTGCTCTAGGCATTGATGGCTCTGTATATTGTTGGGGAGACAATCGTGTTGGACAACTTGGCATAGATTCTACCATTGCTAATGCTACAGCAACCAGAGTAACAATGCCATCTTCAGCCGGTCGTGTAATGTCCATTTCGGCAGGTGCGCAACACACTTGTGCTACCACAATAAATCAAGATCTGTACTGTTGGGGCGATTCCACAGATCACCAACTTGGAGAATACCAATTTGCTAATTCAACAGGCTCAATCTCTGAAACATTCTCATCTTCTTCGTGGCAATCTAGCTCATCATGGAATGATATCTTCTTTGGAACCCATCCTAGTTATTCTCACGATAATGATTGGACACATAGCACAGACAATGGAGGATCACTCAAGTGGTCTCTTCGTAGTAGCTCCACCTATGGCAATCAATTTTCGTTCAGTATTGATGCACTCGAAAATGGATACATCACGTATGACATAAAGACAGCCTACGGCTCGAATGATGCTATTCAATTCTGGATCGATGGAAGTCAAAAAGAAACCCACAATACCGTCTCTTCTTTCACGACCTACAACCATACCTTCACCGCAGGCGAAAACGAATTCATTTGGCGAGGTATCAACCAACATTCTGTTGGATCGTTCAACGAAGCATGGATTGACAACATCGAGGTATATGCAGGCTACTCTATCGAGAGTGGCGGCATTGTTCGTACACCTTCCAAGATTATGTTAGGGAATATCCATGTTTCAGATGTAACTGCAGGTGATAGACACACTTGCATAGTTACATCAAACGGTGAAGCAAGGTGTTGGGGCAATAATGGTGGAATCAACCAAATGAGTCTTGGGAATTCTTCCTTTACTGGAACGAATACTTCCTCGCCTCAAACAGTTGATCTTGCTGGCACAGGTTCACAATGGACCTCGTCTTCTAACCCAGTATTCTCCTCTGTAGTCGCTGGTAACGGCGCCACGTGCGGAACTCTTGCACAGAATAGTGCTCTCATTTGCTGGGGCAACGGTGTTGCAACTCAGAGTGGCTACAGCGCTGGCACATCTATCCTCGGAGGCGGCAACTCAAGCTCAGGAACCCACAACGGCAATGGTACTGCATGGATGGTCAAGGACATCGAATCCACCTCCGGGGGGCACAGCGGGAGTTCGATTGACGATCTCACAGTCATGGGCAATACCCTCTATTTCTCGGCCAGTGACGGAACCCATGGTACTGAATTGTGGAAGAGTGATGGAACGGAAAGCGGCACTGTTTTGGTCAAAAACATCAATCCCGGCGGCAATGCGGGAAATCCCAATTATATTACAGCCATTGGCAACACCCTCTATTTCTCTGCCAACGATGGAACCGATGGAATAGAATTGTGGAAGAGTGACGGAACTGAAAGCGGCACTGTGATGGTCAAAGACATCGCCAGCGGAAGCCCCAGCAGTACTCCCAGCGACCTCATAGCCGTTGGCAACACCCTCTTTTTCCGAGCCAATGATGGATCCAACGGACAAGAATTATGGAAGAGTGACGGAACTGAAAGCGGCACTGTGATGGTCAAGGATATCGTCTCTGGGTCTTCTTCCAGCAAGCCCTCGGACTTCACAGTCGTTGGCAATACTCTCTTTTTCGAAGCGGAAACTTCCGACGGATGGGAATTGCACAAGAGTGACGGAACTGAAAGCGGCACTGTGATGGTCAAGGATATCAACAGCGGATCTTCTGACAGCAATCCTACCCACCTCACAGCCGTTGGCAACACCCTCTATTTCCGAGCTGACGATGGAACTCATGGTTATGAATTGTGGAAGAGTGACGGAACTGAAAGTGGCACTGAGATGGTCAAGGACATCCGCACGGGAAGTATGCCTGGTTCTCCCGATTCCCTAACAGCCATTGGCAACACCCTCTATTTCTCGGCCATGACGTCGACCTACGGAACAGAATTGTGGAAGAGTGACGGAACTGAAAGTGGCACTGAGATAGTCAAGGATATCCGCAGTGGTAATGCCGGCAGTAATATCAACAATGCCCGAGCCGTTGGCAACATTCTCTTTTTCAACGCCCATGATGGAAGTTCCGGATATGAATTGTGGAAGAGTGACGGAACTGAAAGCGGTACTGTGTTGGTCAAGGACATCAACCCCACCACGAATCAATCCGGGAACAGTAACCCACAGCAATTAACCGACATTTGCGGCACCCTCTATTTCTCGGCCAGAGACGGAACCAATGGAGTCGAATTGTGGAAGAGTGACGGAACAACCTCTGGTACCACAATGGTCCAAGACATTGGAAATACAAATAGTGTCGACAGCAGCTCTCCCCAAAAGATCCTGAACACAACTGTTGACAACCATATCTTTTTCACAGCAACGGACGGAACTCATGGACGGGAATTATGGACACTAAATCCATCCCAAATTACCTGTGGTAGCAGCTCAAGCACTTCTATCCCGCCGTCAATTCATGGTACCTTTGTTAACATCACAGGAAAGCACAACACCTCAGTCGCCGTTGGTGATCTCCATGCTTGCGCCGTCACAGGATCCAGCCTTTCATGTTGGGGCAAGGAAACCGTTGGCGCTCTTGGCGATGGTTCCCCGCTTACCACTAACTCATCTACCCCCCTCACAGTGACTTCTCCGACTGGTTGGACTCCAATTGATGTCTCTGCTAATCATGATGGTACTTGCGCAGTCTACCGTAATGCTACCGACACAAAACGCATCTATTGTTGGGGCGACTTTTACGTGATAGGGGATGGAGGGGTCTTCCGCGGTGATCATCATGAACCGGATAATCCCGTTAATTGGAATATAACAGAAGCATCTGCCATTGAACTTGGTTTCACAAGTTCTGAACTAACTGTCGCACCACATGATGTTGAAGAGATAACAATGGGTTATTCTTTCACGTGTGCACGTTCTTATGAGGGGATGGTAAAGTGTTGGGGTTACAATGGATATGGGGAATTAGGGATTGGAAACAGTACCTCTGTGGGAAATAATTTGCATGAAATGGGAGAAAATCAGGCCTTTACTGATCTTGGTAGCAATTTATCAGCTGTAGATATTGACGCAGGTCAACACCATGCATGTGCTGCAATGGCTAGCGGTGAAGTGAGGTGTTGGGGGTACGGCCAAAACTATCGTCTTGGCACATCAAGCACTCACAATAGAGGCGACAACGCCAACGAGATGGGGGATAATATGTACGCTTTGGTACCTCCTGGGAGTGAGAAATTTGTTGAAGTGTCAACTTCCCAAGATGCATCTTGTGCACGAACAGATGCTGGAAATGTCCACTGTTGGGGTGAAGGCAGCTACTACTTGGTCCACCCAACCAGCACCAGTTCCCAATATTATTCAGCATCTCGGACAATACCACTAAGTGACAAAGCCACCAAAATCTCTCTCGGAACTGAATTTGCTTGTGCATTATTGCAATCCCATGAGGTTCAATGTTGGGGTTACAATGGATATGGGCAATTACTACAGGGAAATACTTCGTCCAATGCCCCTCATCAAAATGACCCATTACTCAATTTGGGAAGCGTTTCTGGAGAAGGTGCTGGTGCCCTAGATATCGTGACAGGCGCCGGATTTGGTTGTGTTATTAAGACAACAGAAGCAATTCATTGCTGGGGTGATGGCAACTATTACAAGACGGGACGTAACTCCCAAAATGACTACGGTGATAGTAGTTCTGAAACAAGGCTTTGGGACTACTACCCTAAAATTGCACAACCTCATAAAATGGAGATTGGACCACATAGCAACGGGGCATGCATCATCAACGAAGCTTCCCAAGTCGAGTGCTGGGGGCACAACTATATCGCTGGCGGACCAAACAATCGTGGCACCGCTTGGATAATCGATATCGGCGCCCCTGCACGTTATGTTGCTACAGGCGATTCTGCAGCGTGTGCTGTTCGTATTGATGGAGCAATTCATTGCTGGGGCTCGAATAATCATGGTAAACTAGGGCTTGGTGATTCTACAAATCGCTTGGATCATCTTCAGGCAACCACAGAACCAGTAACTCTCACTCATGAATCAACCGACGTACGACTATGGAATCCAGATTCGGATTTTGATGGCTGGAAGGATTTGTGGGATACAGACGACGATAATGATGGCACACTCGATGTGAACGATGACTTCCGTACCGATCCTTGTGCAGATACAGATACCGATAATGACGGTATGCCAAATACGATTTTCACAAATTGTACTACTAATTTGATTGAGGATACTGATGACGATGGAGACGGATGGACTGACATATTGGAGAACACATGTTCCACCAATCCACTCGTTTCTACTTCAGTGCCTCAGGATTTGGACAATGATGGAACTTGCAATTACATCGATACAGATGATGATGGAGATGGTTGGTCAGATACAGATGAGTTTGAATGTGAACCCAGAGGTTTCAACGACAACTTCGAAACCTTCTCCAATGATGGGAATCATTACACAAGCTCCAATTACATGGTAGATCTTTTCCATGGTGGTTTAAATGATGACGAATTGACTCTCATTGGGCGTACCACCAACAATGGGCGCCCGAATATTTGGACATTCGATTCTCCGACATCAACCACCTCTGAGCATTTCGCATCCAATACAAACTCATACCAAGATAACGTTGATGTTGTACACATTAACGGGACTACAACAGTTGCAACTAACAGATATGTTGACGAACGTACGGCAACACAAACAACCGCTCAGTCAACAACCGTGTATAATTTCGGCTACACACATGACGTAGAATATAGATTCTCAAGTATTGATATTGATGATTCTGGAAGAATGTACGTGGTCGATGGAGATTATCGCTTTTACTACCAGTCTACTGCCGACAGTTCGTTTTCTAGTCTCAATTTACCACATTCCAATGGTATTGATGGTAGGATGCATCTTGAGGTTGAACCCGATGGCACAGTACACATTGCATACTGGAACAACCACAACTTGTATCACAGAACTAGCGATCTTCCTCAATCAGGATCACGATCGTGGAACTCAGCAGACAATGTTTACTCAGCATCAAATAGGGAACCTTACTCATTCGATTTAGAGGTAGATTCGAACGGAATAGCACACATCGCCTTCATTTCTGACAGTACCGATTCCCATGCAATGAGGTACATCAACAATACTGGTGGTACTTTCTCTTCCTCTAATACTATAGTGGATAATTTACCAAATCATAATGACAACTACCTAGATTTGGACCTCGACTCAAATGGAATGCCTCATGTGACTTGGACGGATAAAACCAATCGAACAGTCTATCAAACGATTATTGATGGCTCATCCTCAACTACAAAGTTGGTAGAAACCCTTCCTAGTGGAAGTGATTACACCATGTATGGGGTATCTCAAGCAATCTCATCTGACGATCGTGTGTATATTTTCATTAGCGCACGATCGAAGAGTGTTCTAGCATTCCAGGGGTCTTTTACTCCATGGTCGCTTCAAGCAAATGTCGAGCCTGGTGATGTTGATGGGGATGGAATTTGCGACAATCTTGAGACTGCCCCTCTATCCTATGATGTCGTAACATTGGAAGAGGGCCAATCCATCACTCTCAATCCAAATTGGCCAGGTCTAACAGCAACGCAAGTTTTCAACAATACAGCACTACCTCCAGGCCTAACTCTCGATTCTTCAACAGGTGTTATTTCAGGCACTCCAGTCGGCCTAGATCTTGACTTCAGTGTTTCATTCAATACAACATCCAACCAGGAGAATTGGACAGGCTCAATCGTATTCCAGATCATTCCATCTGTTCCACTACTTCAGAGTAAGCACTCAGACTATGCCGGCAGTTTCCCATGCGAGGCAAGCAACTACCAAAATTTCAATCACAGAGTAGTATACGACCAGAATGACGGATCTCGATACACTGCAGGTCCTGCGTGCAACAGTGGAATACCTTCAACTGTGCCAGGAATGGAAAATGGGTCCAGTACATGGAATCAGTATGACCTTCTTATTACCAAACAGTCTGTTCATGGGGTATACCAGTGGGTTCACGTGATTGAGAATTGGTATAGCAACGGAAGTAGTAGTCAAATGTGGGTCAACGACTTGGTTCTCAATGCCAACAGTATGCCGCTTTTACTGATGACTATCCCATCTCAAAACGGTGAGGTCGTCTTCGATCGATCTAGATCTCATAATATTCAACAGGTGTCGAACGGCGATCGAACCTATTACTCCCTTGCATTGGTTCAATTTGATGGAAACGGTTACGTTGACTGGACTGAGTATATGGAACGAACATCACAAACTGCTAATGTCTATGGATATGGAATAAACAGCAACACAGATTCAAGCATTAAATCTACAGCATCCCAACTGATTGTTGATTCAAATGGAAACATAACCATGGTTGGCACAGTAACAGGAGCTAGCGGAGGATTCGAGTTTTCAATTGGTGGAATGACCTATACTGGTCCAAACAATTGTAGTGCCTACGAAAGGCCATTTATTGCTCGATTCAATTCGCAAGGAACAGCACAGTGGATTTCAGGTGCAACCTTCCAATCTGCTTCGTCCTGTGATGAAGCATGGCCCGTTGATTTGGCAACTCGAACTGATGGTGGAGTGTATGTGGCAATGCGTCCATTCCGTCATGGAGAAGGGATATCTTTCAACGGTATAGACACCCCAAGCAATACAGTAACAGATCAGCGTGCATCATTCATCTATTCTTTCGATAGCAATGGTCAAGCGGAATGGGTCCATCTATTCAGACAGAACATAGCGAATAGTGGCACCCAAGCCCATCAGATCGCCATTGCAACATTTGATGACGATTCGCTGCATGTAGCCTTAACCCCTGCAACAAGTACGTCCGCTCGACCGACGTCCTTAGTGCAGAATTCCACAAATTCTTACCACACTCCAACGCTTTGTCAGACGGAGAATCCCTCTGGATACAGCTGGCTCTACACAGCTCGTCTCAACGCATCCGATGGAGGCTGTGTTTGGGCTGATATCGATCGTGGAGAGAACCTCTACAACACCGATGATGGCATAGGGTCTACCTGTGAAGGCGGAATCATGTCATACATTCAAGATGACATGGTTCGCATAATGGTACTTGATCCATGTCTTGGCTCATCTTACACATCAATTGCTTACCTTTTAACCGATGGCAATGGAGATGTTTTGTCCACAGTTCAATCCTATCGGGACTCATACTACAATACCTTCATGCTTCATGATTTCGGGCCCGATGAGGATGGTCAACCGTATATTCTTCTAACGTCCCAGAGTTACTACGTCTATTGGGGTGGCCGGCATTCTGATCCACAATTCGCCCGGCAAACCACCTCGGCTGGCAGCTTTGTCATGTTGTGGCGCATCGCTGGACCTCGTTCACACCCAGTGAGTGAGGACAAACCACAGGTTGGCGTAGGCTACAGCCAATATCCTGTTAACGGCCACAGTTCAGATTTCGTTACTTGGACGTTGGAGAATACTACAGGCAATCCAATGGTCCTTCCTCCTGGATTGTCCTTTACTGAATCAAATGGAAGAATCCATGGCACACCGTCAACAATTACAGCAAATCAGACGTTCTGGCTGAATAACACAATTGAAGGACGAACATTCTCCAAACAAATTGAGATCGGGGTATCACCTACAGCGCCCACACTAACATACCCGTCCACCATGGATGACCTTGTTCGTGGCGTTGAAATGCCAGAATTTGTACCGTCAATTCCGTCAACTGCTACAGTTCATTCCATGACCATCATACCAGGACTTCCCCCAGGTTTGAACATCGGTCCAACCAATGGAACAATTTGGGGCACACCGACAGCAAATCAGACCAGTGCAGATTACATGATTCGTGCATGTAACAGTTGGGGAATTTGTGGTGCGCCAGTAACAGTCACGATTACCATCAATGAGCCAACTGCAGTAGCGGTCTGGGGCGGCAATAACAGCCTCTATCTTCCAAGAGATGTGACTACTAGTGTATGTCCTGACACAACTGCTGGTGGTATGGTTGCCTCATGGTCAATTGCATCAACACCAAACTTACCATTTGGGATGAACTTTAATTCAACAACAGGATGTTTCGAAGGTACTCCACTGTTGTATGCCAGTTCGCAGAATCACACAGTTACTGCTACGAATAGCAATGGTTCAGCCACATTTACGGTAGAGATCAATGTAACAGGAGCTGGAATTGGCCTAACATTCCCCACCAGTAGTTTGACTCTTGAGAATGGTACAGTGATGCAACCCATTGCTGGTCAGACGACTGGCGATAACCCAGCATCATGGACAATTAGTCCGAGTGTACCACCAGGGCTTCAGTTTGGAACCAACAACGGTACTATATGGGGAACACCGTCAGAAAGTAACACATCTCGTGTTTACACAATCACAGTTACGTCAACGAGTGGCATGACTGCTTCGACAACAATCACAATTGAAGTGTTGGAGCCTGTTGAAGAAATATCTCTCACAATGCCTACTGGCCTAGTTATGTTGATCAACGGAACTCCGATGCAACCACTTTCAGGTCAAACAATTGGAGATGCTGCTGTATCTTGGTCGATTAGCCCAGGAGTGCCCAATGGTTTGCAGTTTTCTTCAACCAATGGAACAATTTGGGGAACTCCAACAGAGACTTCAGTTTTGATTGTCTACACTGTAACAGCAGTTACTGCGAGTGGTGTTTCAGACAGTGATACACTATCCATAATGATTCAAGAGGATTCAGATGGAGACAGTATTCCCGACGTTGTAGATACCGATGACGACAATGATGGAGTCCTAGATGGAGACGAAGAGTCCGGTTGTGAACAGAATCCTGATTGTGACGATGATGGTACGAATGATGGAGATGACGTATTCCCATTGGATCCATCTGAAGATTCAGATTTCGATAATGATGGAATTGGCGACAATG
>PAOZ01000057.1 GCA_002708695.1 Methanobacteriota archaeon
ATATTAGAAATGCTGTAGAAAAGTACGTTTCAGATGTTCGTTCACACGATTTTCCTAACCCAGATGAACAATACGAATAATTACCATCCAGTATCCCATTCTTCGGATTCTTCAACCTCAACTTTTGTAGATTCTTTTTTCTGCGTACGGTATGATTCAATTTGCTGCTTCGTCCAACCTGCTGAATACAACTGTTCATCAGTCCACTTATTCAGATCATTTTTCTGAGATGCAAATGTTGAAGATGAAATAGTTTCACTTGGCGAAGAATTTGGTAATTCAGAACTCATCAATGGCCGTTGATAATTGATAGGAGGAACAGATTGAGTCACCAATTGAATTGTTGAGGGTGCTGGTGCAACAGGAGGAGGAGAACTAGTATTTTCATCAATTAATACTTCAGAAACTGTTTCTTCCTCGTCTAATTTTCTCTCTTTGAGCATCTCTTTTGTTTTTCTATCTGCAGCTAAAAGAACACCTAAAATCATTAACAAAACAATAACGCCGCCAACTATTGCAGCACCAGCATCAGAACCAAACAAACCATCCATCAATGTTGATTCAATCGTAAAATACTCTAACCCATATCCTTCATCGTACACCCCCTCTAAACGTACTTCTCCTTCTTCTTTCAAATCCAAAAACCAACGCCCATCGATACATTCCATTTTGCCGGCATCAGTTTCAAATTCCACTGCACAAACCGCAATTGTGACCTTATTATTCGCGACATCGTATGCTCTAACATCAATTTGAACAGTTTCTCCTTGCTTTAATTCTCCTTTAATATCAAATTCAAGAGAATTAGGAGGTCCTGGGAGGACGCCAATTAGTATTGTCCATGAAGTCTCTCCAATAGATGCAATTAACTGAACAGTACCAACACCTTCGGCTTGGTAAACAAAACTCCCAGTACCAGCAGAGGATGCTGAAATTGAACCAAAACCTGTAGGAACTGCCCAATCAACATCAACTAGATACGATGCACCTGCTAAATCAAAACCCTTGACTGTCAAATTTAATTCGGAGCCGGTCTCGACAGATAAGGCCAAATCTCCATTTGAACGAACCTCGATATATGACGGAATACCTTGTTCAACTTCGATGGTAGCTGAAGTCACACGTGATCCTAAAGTAGCAACTACTCTGTGTTGTCCAGGCATTGAAGGAGTAAACAAATTAGTTGCAGAATCAATCGAAGAATTGGGAGAAGAACCCTCAATAATTGACCATTCTAATCCTGTTAAATCTACAGAATTTCCATCAGCATCAAACCCTTGGGGATTAAGATCAAACGGGACATCGACAGGGATTGTAGTAGAATGGCCTGCGATTTCTAACAAAATCAAACGACCCGGTTGTACAACGAAACTAATTGAGGCGGTCCGAATAATTGAGGGAGTAATTGGATCTTGAGCCTCTGCTAATATTGATATTAATCCTTCATTTGAAGCATCAAATAATACAGATTGACCCTCGCTAGAATTCAAACCAATCTCTCCATTATCTACTTCCCAAGTAGAATTGGCGTGCCAACGATTACCGCGAATATCTTCCCACATTGATTCGAGAATAATTTGATCATCAGCAGTTATCTCATTCAATGTATTAGTAGATGATATTACTAATCTTCTAGCAGAACCATGTATTACTTCAATTTCTAATTCTGCAGTAAATTCTCCATCATCTACTCTCAACGTTTGGTTTCCATCTTCATTAGGAGTCCATCGAAAACTTCCTCCTTGTAACATCTCAAGCGTAGATCCAACCGGTAATGTCCAATTGCTAGTAGGAACTACGATGGCTTGGCGATATCCTTGTTGATCAACTCTTTCCAAGACCATATCAATTGATTCATCAGCAGTTATTTGAAGGTCGTTTGCGGTTAATTCTAAATCTACTACTGTGCCTATTACAACAGTAATTGAAACTGTTTTATTCACATTTCCAGAACATACCCATACTGATGCACTTCCTAATCCAGATGGAGAAAAACGAAATTGTTCAGGCCCTAATTGTGCAGTTGTTCCTCCAATAGAACCTTGATCATAACCTGCAGATATAACATTCCCTGAACCATCCTTCAAAGTAAATGAAAAATCTTGAACTTCATCAGCAGATAAAATCACTGGACCTGGTGGAAGAATCTCGATAGATTGTACTGATGTACTCCCCGAACATGAACGGGCTGATGTAAAAGATGAATCTGATGTTTCAGGTAAATTTTCATGAATAGGAAGCAGAGAAATTAGCAGAATTGCTAACAACATCACCATTATCCTAGGCGAGTCCATGTTCCTACCTCATCGACTTGCCAATAACTGGTGTTACCCCTACCATCATGATACCACCCCGTCTGACCTTGAATAGTTCCTTCACAAGCCAACATTACTCCAGAAGATGTCTCTTCTTTCTTTTCTTCAATAACCACTGGCTTTGGTTCAGAAGATGTTGTTTCTGCTTCATCTAATCCCTTAGGGCGAGGAGGAGCGGAGACGGTATCTTGTACTGGTGATTGGAAATTAGATTGAGGCGCAGTAGATGATACGGTTTGTTGAACAACAGAATTTGTAGCACCCATTGCTGCCATATTCGCCGTATTCTGTCTCTCTTGAGATGCCCCCCAAGAGGTAGACATTGACGGAGATGAACGATGTCTTCCTCTCCGGTGAGAAGATGTAGAAAAAGCAGATGATGGAGGAGCATTGAAGGCGACACCCGACGGAGGAGGAGAGGGTGTAGAACGTTCTTTGGAAACCGTTTCTTCTTCGTCCTCATAGCTCTCCTCTGCTTCATTTCTGAATCTAGGCAAGAGAACTAACATTGCTGCTAGAAGAAATACTACTGAGACCGATCCAAGTGCCATTCTTCCCATAGTTGAGTCTGTTAATTTTGAAAGAGCACTCGGAGTTGCAGTTACAAAGATTGTTTGTTCTAATTCAAGATATTTTACTGTAATTGGAACATTTTCCCCATAACCATCTATCTCCATTCTCCATACATCAGATTGCAAATGTTCTGCATCTCCAATTTGAGTTTCTACAACTACTTGAGAAGGAGCCACAGAAATAGGATTCCCAGATGCATCTAAAATTTTCAAACTTAAATCAATAATGTCTCCTTCCGAAAATATTTCTCTTACAGGATTAATGTCAACCGAAATTCTATCAGGGTCACCAGGAACCACAGTAATCGAAAGAGTGTAATCTGCAACTCCTCTTCGTGCAATGATGTCCCAAGTTCCAGTTTCTCCTACAACGTAGAAATATTCGCCAGGTGAATTCCCTGGCGAAATTGTCCCAGCTTCTTCTTTGAAGCTCCATGAAACATTATCTATTGGATTTTCATTTCCTGCTAAATCTACACCTAATACGGTGAGAATTACTTCGCTACCTCCTAAAAATGAATTACTCGATAACTCGTGAGAAATCGAAAGGGTTTGGGGCAATCCTGCAAGTACTAGTAAATCGACTCTCGCAGCACGTCCAGCAGCCATTCCTTCAATTTGAACATCTCCTACCTGACTAGGCCTGAACACATTTCCAGCATTTCTAATTTCAGAAGTCATATCTTCACCATTTATTGTCCAATTGAATTCAAGACCTTCAATTGGGTTATCCAGAGAATCATAACCTATTGGAAGCAAATCAAGAGAATCATCTGTGGTCATCGTAATACCTTCTCCTTCGAAAGCGATTCGAACAAGACGGCCTGGAATAACATCAAAAGTTCGAGTAGCAGTATATTCTACGCCATCTTCTGTAGCAACTGCTTGCAGAGTTACAGTTCCAATTTGTAAAGGTGTGAAAGTAGCACCATTTGCAAAAGATACTGGATTAGGACCATCGCTAGGATTACTCCAAATGGCATCTAATATTCTTTGATTACCCAAAGAATCCTGAGCCTTCATCTGTAAGAATGATTCTTCACCTGCTTGAAGGACATCTGAATCTGTATCTATCAAAACAGAAGAAATACTTCCTGCCCCAACCTCAATATCTATCGTATCTGTTAAATTCTCATAATCAACCGTAACCCAATAAGTCCCTATATCTCGAGGCAACCATTCTACAATTCCATTTGCTCCATTTCTAAATCCTCCATCTTCGGCTGACCATGCAGAAAGAGGGATTGGCATTTCAACCTCATTTCCAAATGTATCTGTCCATAATACTGGTAGAGGGACTGCTTCATCTGCTGCAACAGTTCTATTTGGATGGATGATTGACAAATCTATTGGATCGCCAACTGTAACTACAACCTGAGTAGAACCTGAGGACCCAAGAGAAGCATCACATTCTATCGTCCAAGTTCCTACTGCACCACCAGTATAGATTCCAGCATTATCAACTGTCCCAGAATCCACCGTGTAGGTCAAATCTCCAGCTAATGCTAAATCAACCGGATTCCCTAATGCATCAACCGCAGTTGGTAGAACAGAAACTCTTTCTCCAGATGCAACAGTAAGGTTCTGTGGTAAAATGAGATCCGTAGGTGAACCTTCAACCAGAGTAACATTTGTCCATGCAGTAAGTCCAGCAGAAGTGGATGCATCTACTCGATGCGTTCCTACCTGAGTCAGTTCATATGTTCCATTGGGATGTATTGTACCTGTAGAAGCCGACCACTGGGGAGATGCAGGATACTCATTTCCATTAATATCTGAAAAAAGTGCTGACAATTGAATTACAACTCCTACTGGAAATGATGCGTTAGAAGGAACTATGGACATTGAAACCGGAGAACCCGCAGTAACCAATAGGACAATACAACCAGTCTCTCCATTGATTGCTTCTGCACAAATGAATTCAAATCCAGTACTAAGTGGGTAGAATAAGCCGCTAGAATCAACAAAACCAGTTCCTGCCACTACATTCCAATTTACTGGAGAAGATGAAACACTACCGTCTTGATTTCGCACTTGAGCTTTTAATGGCGTATCTGTATCTGCGGATATTTGACCAAATCTTGGTTCAATATCTACCCACCCTGGATCTGCTGAAGATAGTGAAGAAGGTTGATTCCAATTTACAATAATATTCCATTGAGGACGAATATATGAAATTGCAGATTCTGATGAATGGAACGACATTGACCAAGGAAGATATGTATCACTGTTCCATGCAGCACCCATTACCATTACTCCAACAAAACCTCCATTTCCTTGTGCATTTCTTTGTTGCCCAACTTTTAGATTGTCAGTTACATCCAAAGAAATTGTAGTGGATGAAGGAGTGGCTGGAACAAATGAAATCGGGCCACCTGAATCGGAATTAGATTCTGCTCCAGGTTCTGTCCACCCTAGAGCAGGGGTGGCACCATTCCAAGAAGGATCAACCCAGTCACGGTATGTCATTAGTCCCATGATATTGGTATCAATTGATGGAGCAGTGTCTATTGTTAATTCAAGAGACGCAGAAATAATCGTGATATTACTCATAAATCCGACAGTTGACAAATCTATTCCGAAAAGTGCTTTTTGTTGCGAGCCATTCTGAGGATCTGCACTAATTTCGATTATAGACGAAGTAGTATTCACATCTGTCGGGTTTTCACTACTGATTACCGCATCAGTAAAACCTCCTGAACCATCATCTTGGTATTGCAGAGTCCAAGTTCCATTCCCATTATCAATTTCTACAGGAGCAAAAAATTCAGAATTTTCTGTTAATTTACTCTCTGGTGTCCAAAATGAAGTGCTGGAAATTATTACTAATGCCAAAAAAAACGTAAGGCCATTTTTCTTGGACATGAATACTCATTCCTCAAAAACTTCCCAATCATCCATGTCTGGTGTTCGATAATACCATGTCCCATCATCAGGATCTTCCCACCATTCAGTTCCATCTTCGTCAACAGTAACTCCATCATCATCTTCAGGTTGTACTTCAGGTTCTTCCTCCTGCTCCATTACTGGACCTGTGGGGCCCGCAACGGGGCCAGAAGGACCAGTTACTGGACCTCCCACTTCTTCGTACTCATCATCATCATAATCATCATCCTCATCATCATAATCATCACTACTTCCTTTTCTGAGGATAACAACCACAAATACCAACAATGCAAGAATTAGCAAACCAATCAATCCTGCTGCAGCATAATACAACGGTCCACCTGCCGCGAAGAAGCCGGGAATTGTTCCAATTGAATTGATTGCAATAGATGCAGATTCACCTTGATCAGCAACTGTAATCGTTCCTGAACCAGAAGAAATCAAAGTAATCTCCCAATTCTGATTCCCAGTACCTTCTTTCCATTCATGACCAGTCGCCACAATGTAAGGGTCATTCAATGGAACAGCGTTATTCCATTCATCATAACCAAATGCAGTAATGGAAAGTATTCCTTGTTGTTCTGCTTCAGTCTTGTCGGCTGTAAGGACAATATAATCCAAATTAGAAGGTATTACTTCGACAGTCCATATCTCTGAAAGGCCATTGTGTACATATTCAAGTTCATAAATTCCTACAGTTGTTTGCTTGAAAACATAGGACCCTATATTTTCGTTATCTATATCCCAAATTACAGGATCATCCCACGAAGATTCAACTATGACAAATTGATTCAATGCAGAGTCTTCTGCATATAACTGAATATCGACCATCTCACCTGCAACCATCAAATCTTTTTCAGCAACATGCCAAATTCGTACAGCAACGCCATGAGAAACTGTTGCAGAAATACTGTCTTGGTATCCATTCTGAATTGCACAAATCCGATATGTTCCTTCTACTCCTGCGGCCCAAGATCCTGTAGATTCTACTTCATCGGTTATTTCATCAGATTCCAAGGAAGCACCACATTCTCCAGGAGGTGTTGAAACAGATAAATCATGGATATACCAACGAAGAGAGTCTGCTTGTACAATATTTTGTTGCATATCCTTTGCAACTACACTAAGAGAAATTGAATCATCCGCTGTTAAAGTATAATCCGAAGAACCTTGAATTTTAACATCTGCAAGTGCACCTGCGACTACAGTTACTGTTTCAGATGCAGTAAGAGGGACTGTTATTACTCCGTTAGTCCATGTTAATGCGGCTTGAACTGTCCAACCTCCTTCAGTATATGCATAGAAATTTGCTGCTGCGCCATCGAGAACAATCCATGATTGATCTGCGCCCGGAGTTGTAATCAACCAATTTTCAGGGGTGACTGGTTTCTGGTTACCTCTCTGATCGATTACGAAAGCTCGAAGGTTCAAAATTTCACCAGCAGTAGCTTGAGAGAATCCTCCTGTAACTCTGAGGTCCATTTCTACAGGTGCACCATCAATAACAGAAATTGAGACTCTGTCTGTTTGTCCTTCTACCTCTACCTCAACCCATTGAGTTCCCTTAGACCAAGCGGTCCAGATTACCCTAGATTGATATTGAGAGAATGTACCATTCAATGAAGACCAATCATCGACACTCAATGTTTCAGTAATATCATTGGAATTTCCTCTAACATCTACGCGAATTACGGTGAAGTCTACCGAATCATCAGCAGTAATTTCTGTGGTATTAGCAGTTAGAATCACTGAACCGATTGCTCCGTAAACAACCTCAACATTGAATGAACCACTCACGCCTACAGAACTACTAGCATTAATTGTCCAATTTCCGACATGATCTCCCGAAAATTCTCCGGCTGAGGTGATGTTTCCATTATCTACTGTCCAAGATACGGTTCCTGCCTGTAATGCAGGCATCTCGTTGAATCGAATATCCTCTACAATCCAAGTGTAGGTACAGGTACTTCCAGCATCAACAACTGTGCAGCCAGATACAACAAGATGATGAGGTGCACCAGTGGAAACAACTACTGGAATTGTTTCAACACTGGTTCCCCATGTAACAGTAATAGTCTGAGTTCCTGTTAGCCACGGCATGTAAACTACTGATGCAGAAGGAGTAGTCGTAGATACCATAAGATCTCCAGTAGATGAGAAAGAGCCATTCGTCACTGACCATAGAACGGTTTCTCCATCGACTTCATTTCCGAATTGATCAACAACTATAGCAGAAACTGGAAGACTCTGATCAGCATTCAAAGCCGCAGTGGTTTGATCAGGAATCAAAGTGACAGGAGAGCCATGATCAACTGTGAGATTCAGTACTTTAGTTACTTGCCCGAAACGAGCTACAACCTGTTCATTACCTGCAATTTGTGGAGTGTAAACTCCAGATGCAGAAATGGAACCTAGAGAGGAACTACTCCAAGCAACATTTCCAGCTAAGGTGTTTCCTGCAACATCTAGCAATGTTGCAGAGAATGTAACAGGAGTATCCGCATCTGTGGTTGATGAACCTGAAATCTGGATATCGTAGACATTGGTATAATTCAATATCAACTGAGGATGATAGGTACTATCTTCTGAATTGTCAAATTCTACAACAATTCTTCCACCAGTGGTATCAGGAGTTCCAATCAAAACAATTCCTAGAGTACCATACATCGAAGTCATGGCACTACTAATGTCAAATTCAACCCATGTGTTTCCATTTGTATTGTAAATTCTTACAGTATCCAATGGAGTTGTAGCATAATCCACGCCACTACGCATTCCAGGAGAATCCCATGCATTTCCATACGATGCATCATCCCATGAGGAGGATACTTCTGAGAAATTCTGGTTCAATAATGTATGAGCACTCACATCTAGATAAGAGGTATCTGCTAACAATACACTGTCTAGATGAATTCTTAATTTCCCACTGTGAGGATTAAGATTTGATGGAAGAGGTATCTGTCCCAAATCCAACCAAACAATGCTTCTACACTCATTTGTTGTTGTAGGCCCTGATGACGAATCACCACAACCTATGCCAACCTCAAGACTACGATCTGCAAATACTTCACTTGGATCTGATTCATCAATTGTAGAATCATGGATATTTGGGTATTGAAGTACGCTAGCCGCTTCACCTTCACCATATGTAATACTGTAAAGGTGATTTCCTAAACTGGTGGTTTCCGGTTCACCTACGGCAAATGACCATGCAGCTGAACGAGCTCCGGGGATTGAACCGGCAATTGATTGAATATCCCAAGAGTACAGTACATCAGTATCAAGATCGAAACTCGGAGTCCAACATATTGTGGGAGTAGTACATCCTGTAAATCCTGAATCAATCCAAGAACGCTGAGTAAGTGTTGTTGTCTCATTCATTAATCTCAAGATGTAACCTGAAGCTCCAGTAGCAGCATTCCATGAGAGCGTTGGACGATTTAGTGAAGTTAGGAGATATCCATCTTCCTCGAAGAGAACGGATTGATCCGCAGGGGATTGTAAAGTCACTTGAGGAGGGGGAGTAATCCCATTCGGATTGTCAACAAAATCAAACACAAGTTGAGGATTATTGCTACTAGCCTCAGAGGATGAGAAGTACAAAGTCCCAGTCCAGTTTGTGATTAATGCTAATGTCATTCGACCATTTTGGTTTGTAAAGGCATTTCTAGCAATTGAAGTAATATCCCATTCATACCATGTTCCTGAACCTGTAGCGACTCGAGTAATAGATGCTGAAGCAGTGGTGCTACATTGAGTACCTGGAATGTAGGTGCTCCAAGAAACTGTATCTTCTGACCAGGTATTATTTCCACAGTCATGAATACCTACAGTATGTGCTCCAGAACCAAGATAGTTTGAACGATGGAGTCTGAGAGTTACTCCTGTAGGTAGTGTTGTAGATTGGAAAGGTAATTCTCCTAAATCCATCTCAATTAATGTTACAACAATAGCTCCAGCAGTTTGAGAAGAACCAACATTCAGCGAGACTGAAGTTCCATGATTCTGAGTCTGACCGGGACCACCAGCACTGTCGATATAGGTATCAGGGAACGATGGCAAAGCACCACTGGTAGCGAAAACATCACCTCGCTCCAATGTAACAGAGTAATTTCCTGCTCCATCAGAGGTTCCAACTACTGAATCTGGAACTCTGAAGGAACCCCCTTCTGTCCAATTTCCATATTGGCTATTTTCAACGCCTCTAACTCTCCAGTAATACCATGCATCATCCCAAGTGATTGATGATGGGAATGAGAAAGATGTAGAAGAGGGTGTTCCTGTAGTAGTAGTGAATAAACTGCTATTTGCATTACTATTGAATAAATCAGGAGTGCCGAAAAACGGATCTGTATCAACTTGGAAATCCCAAGAATGATTGGTCAACGAATGGCTCCAAGACAAATCAACTGAATCAGGTGGAGTAGGCAACAAAGCAGTTGAATTCCACATTGTAGTTGAAGAACCAAGAACTGGATTCAAGGAAGTTGCATCTTCCGGAATCCAAGTATTTCCACTAGAATAAATCATGTTGATTCTTGGTGAGAATGAATTTGTTCCAGGATATTCTGAAGTGTAAAAATAGAGGTTCTGAGAAGTAGAAGAAGAAGTATCACGGAACAACAAACTAACTATATCATCGCCTCGAACTCTAGCCTGCTGAACTGCCTCTGTAATATTCCATGAATACCAACCATATGTTGCGTTAACAACGGTAGTGCTTATCGGAGACATAGTACTGTCTAGATAACCAGATTGTGTGGACCATGGCGTATTCGAACTTGCATTATTCCAAGTTGCTGATTCGTCCCACTCATCAAACACGTTGTAAACCGCTATCTGATGATTACCTGTGGTCGAACCACCCTTGTATAATTCAATACTTGCTTCAGATGACATCCAAGGCTCAGGAAGAGGAATCTGACTTAAATCAACATTTACAAGTCCAAATCCATTGAAGCGTCCTACATACATTGCCGCCGATTGTCCGAAATTGGTATTAGGGGCGCTTGAATGAATATAAGTTTCATCTACTAACTCATACAAATTGAATTCTGAATGAGCCATTCCATTCTGAGCAGTAAGAGATTCATGTGTTGAATCAACAGTACTAGTCAAATCATTGGGAACTCCAAATGGCGAATCAGCGGAATTAGGACCCAACATATCATCGTAAACAGATTGTAATCCCCATTCACATGTCGAATCCTGCGCTAAAGAAATAGATGAGGGGAATGTGAAACTAGGCGCAGTAAGATCAAAACCACTATCAAATCGAGAATCATATTCGTATTGAATAGAATATGGAATTCCGAAGCTATTTTCACCCCTACAAACCATATTGAGAATCCAATCCCATGATGAATTCCATCCAGTAGGAGTCAACCACTCTAGAGTTGGAGAAGTATCTGGTTCTAACATGATCCCGCTTGTACTCCAAACTAATTGTCCATTAGAAGGCACATCTGGAGTACCAGTTGCGTTTGGAACAGAGGCTGAACCATTTCTATATTGAATCTTAAGATATGGGCGATCTGTTGCAATACTAGCATCAACACTACTGATACTAATCCCATTCCAAGTACTTGTGTAACTATCTTGGGCTGCAGTTAGTGCAAGATAGAAATAATCGTCACCCCTATCTGCTGCTAATTGCATCAACCTAGTGATATTTATGCTATTGGATCCAGAATTAGTCACTTGCTTAGATACGCCATCATGTATGGAAATGTTTCCATTTCCAAATGTATGAGGAGTTGACCAATTGGTATTTCCATCCATTGTTCTACCTGTTGCTGACTCATTGAAGGGGTCAACGGCTGCCGCATAAACCCGAACACCAGAGCCGTGTCCACTAACGACATTGAAATGTAAAACCGTTCCAACAATTCTGATATCATTCGGGCGAGGTAGAGTCAAGTTTTCATTAATTGGAATCTTAAACAAAGCACCACGATCATTACTGAAATTATCATTCATATTGAAATTTCCACTTCCAATATCAGGTGGAGAAAACAAAGTTAGACTCGTCGAAGAAGCATAGGAGACATTCTCGAATGTTGGTCTCTCATCGATGTATGTATCAAAGAATACTGGAAGATTATCGTCTGGTAAATATCCATGATGATGCATCTCAACTTCAGAAGTATCAGAATCTATCATTGAACTAACAACATCAGGAATAACATAAGAGGATGTAGCACTCCAATTTCCAACTTGTCCTGAAGAACTGATTCCTCGCATTCTCCAATAATATCGTTCACCTTCTGTCATATCAGATGAAGGTGTAAAAGTTCCATTAGTCAAATCAAAGGCTGAGATATCGACCCATGATTGGAATGTTTCAAGATTCGAAGAAGACATTGAGATTTCTTGATCAATTTGTATTTCTACTGCATTTGTATTCTGAAGAGGAGTCGACCAAGAGTGTTCTGGGAGGACAATACCAGCCATCAATAAATCATCAGAAACCAGCCATTCATCGCCTGTAGGATTCAGACCAATTGGTACATCAGGAGAGGAGTCATCTCCGATTCCATAAGTGATCACAATCTCTGGCCCTGTTGAACCAGTTTCAGAATCTTGGAAAGAGGCCGAAGTTCCACTAGTTGAAGTCATAATTACACTAAGTGGAGTCCCCCATCTATTAGCCGATTGAGCTGCTGAAGTAATATTCCATTCAAACCAATCATCACCAGTTGTACTAATTGTTTGACTATCGAGTAGTGAAATTCTATCAGTCCCACTAGCCCCTGAACTAGCCCAAGATCTTGTACCATCACGAGTATCCCATGTGGCACCTGTTTCATTCCAATCTGATGTGCCAGAATAGACATTTATAGGCACATTTGAGAAAGTGGTAAATTGCCATGCATATGTCCGCAGTACAGCACTTTTAATGGCCATTCCATCGGGAAGAATCAACCCAGCCATATCACACTTGAATAAAGCAACTTCATTGCTTGAAATTACAAGATATGAATCATCATTGTTGTTAGAGGTACTGGTTGAGTCAAGGTAAGTGTCTTCGCATTCAGGAACTGCGTTGAGTTGACTGGAAGAAGCTGAAGCATTTCCATCTGCTAATCGAATCTGATGATCATTACCTGACAGATATGTTGAGTTCAAATTAGGAACATACATCATTGAATCGCTCCAATAACTTCTATCACCATCTTCAATAAATGAAATTCTCCACCAAATGTGGTCTCCTATTCCTAAGCCCCAGTTTGTAGGGAAGGTGAAAGTTCCCGCAGCAAGGTCGAAACCAGAATCTGTACGGCTATCAGCAGAACGAGTAACTGTGGACTTGAAATCTTCATCTTTTGAAGTACTAATCACCACATCGTGTCCAGAATGACCGGTTGTATTCCAACTCACAACAATTGTATCGCTGCTAGTTAGATTTGCACCACTAACTGACCATGATCCAGAACGATCGCGAGGAGAGAGATCGATTGGAGAAGAGGGCAGAATATTATCTCCCCAATCATAACGTATCTCGAGACGAGGATTGTATTCCAATGCTTCTTCACTAGACCCTATCTCAACAAATGCCCCATTAGGCCCAATACCTTGAACCATGAGATTGAGAGGTTCAGAAGAATTTGCCAACAATCTATCTCGAATTAATGGAGCTAAATCAAATGTTAATTGAGGAGAAGATTGATTTCCGTTTACTCCCCCATAACTAGTTCCGTCTAATGTACCAACATCCCATGAGGTTCCTACACCATTATGTGTCCAATTAGCCCCATGTTGTGTCCATTGATTATCACTAAATTCTGAAACAGAAATTACCGGCCATCTTTCCCTATCCGTACGACGTAAAACTAAATCTGCTTCATGAATAGAGGAATTTTCATGGAGTCCTATATCTCCAATATTGATTCTAAGTAACATTACTCCTGTACCTATACTTGTATCATTCGAATGCCCTACAATCAGATTATTTGCCGAGCCACCATTGAAACTAGTATTTCCAGATGTAATGTAAGTATCCTCAAAGGTTCCACCATATCCCATACTATTATTTCGAATAGTAAACGACTTCGAGCCATCTACCTCATCAGTGATGTCGTGATCAGGAAGTAAGAATTTCACTGATACCCAATCGGATAAAATACTCTGAGAAGTGGAAGAACGTATTCTGGCATAGTAATCTGAACCTGCTGAAAGATTTGTCGAAGGTGTCTCAAAACTTCCCACAGTACTGTTACTGAAAGTGAATTGACTAGAGTCTGACCATGAATCCCAAACCCAGTCCCCATCGTGAATACCTAGGAAGCCACTTTCATTGGATATCTGGACCTGTACATTGGAACCGTTGAGATCTGCCCAAGTAATCGTGGGCGTAGTATCAGCAGTGAGTGAAAGTGTATTGGGCAAAGTCAAAGCTAATCCATTTTGAGGTGAAGTAATGTTAACAGAACCAGCTGATGTTGAACCAATTGCAGCATATTCAATTCTCAAATTAGGGCGGAAATTTGCAGTTGATGACTCCATTGTATGGCAATTTACTGGCACTCCCAAAGCACTCACTATCAAGGAAATCTGAGTAGAACCAGAACGCAAGGAACTCTGAACTAATGAGGTTACGTTTATTGTTGTAGAAACTGAGGTACTGGAAGAAATGAAAGGTGGCTCCCATACACCTCTATCCGAAGAACCATCTGCACCTGGAACGGACCAATTAACTCCAGTGGATGCTAAATTCCAGGTCGATTGAGACAGATTATGTGATGCATCAAGAGATGCAGCAGAGTACATTGTCCTACCTGAACCGAACATTGTCATTTGACTACATCTAAGTACCAAATGAGCCGAAGTAACACGGAAACTAGTGGGCAATGGATTTCCACTAGTATCGCTAATGTTAAAATCGAACAATCCGCGACTATCCATCGAATCGGAACTAAACATTAGAATTGATTGTTGGGTCGAATAACCATTGTTTGGAGCAGATTGATTGATTGCAGTATCGGCAGTAGCAGCATTGTTTGATGTAATGTAAGATGGAGAGACGTCTTCGGAAAGTTCATTGAAATTTCCGATAGATGATGACCAAGACATCAACAAAAGTAGAAGAATTATTGACAGTGGGCCAAAGAGGTTTTTGCGGGAAACGGAGTTCGCTAACGCTGCGGTCATGCGTGTCCGATACTCTATGACCCATAAGGGATTTCCGACTCAGACCATGCGTAGCATGGTCGAGAAAAAGATATTTTCTAGTGCGAACGTTGATGGACAATAACCTTCGACATGGGAGAGAGAACATGAGCGAACTATGGGTTGAACGTCACCGGCCGCAGTCCGTTTCTGAGATGAGAGGGCAACGTGCAGTCGTCGATCGACTATCTGGATATAGTGAACGTAGGACTTTTCCACACTTGCTATTTGCTGGACCTCCTGGAACTGGAAAAACCACCGCCGCGTTAGCACTTGCCCGTGATGTTTTCCAAGATACTGTTCGTCAAAACTTGCTAGAAATGAATGCTTCAGATGAGAGAGGACTTGATTCAATTCGAAATAAAGTCAAACAATTCGCAAGAACTGCTCCTCTTGGAGGAGCGACATTCAAAGTGATTTTCCTAGACGAAGCTGATGCTCTAACAAACGATGCTCAAGGAGCATTACGCAGAATAATGGAACAATATGCAGAAACTTGTAGATTTATTCTTTCTTGCAACTATTCTTCAAAAATTATCGAACCAATCCAAAGTAGATGTGCAGTTTTTCGATTTCGCCCATTAGAAGATGAACAAATGAGATTACAGATTAACCAAGTTGCAAAATCTGAGAATTTAGAATTGGAAGATGATGCTGCAGATGCCATAATCCATATCAGTTTAGGGGATTTAAGAAAAGCAATTACTGCTCTACAAGTTGCTGCTGGAATGAGTGAAAAAATTACTCGAAGTTTAGTATATGAAACAAGTGCAACAGCACCACCTGAAGTACTTCAGGGATACCTTCTAGCATGCAAAGAAGATGGATTTCAGCCATCAAGAAGGAGACTAAGACAAATCTTAGACGAATTTGGACTTGCTGGAACCGATTTAGTCAACCAATTACATCGTGAACTAGGAGTATCTTCCTTCCTTACTGAAGACATTAAGTTAGAATTAACTGAATGGATGGCTGAAATTGATTATCGTCTGGTTCAAGGTGGAGGAGAACATCTTCAACTGGACGCAATGACTGCTAGAATATGCGCTCTATTGAATCAAAATTAGTCGTTAATTATCTTGATAATATATTCACCACTAGTTCCAGAAAGATACCACGGGTCAGCATTCTGATTAACTGAATATGATAGTGAATAGGTACCCGATTCCAAGGCCCCAATTTCTATTGCAACGCCTACGTCTTCATTTCTACTATCCAAAGGATCAGAAACTAAAGACATGATTGAGGAATTTAGAGACTGGATAGAAAGGAAATCAACTGATTCATTAGAATCAATTACATTGAAAGTTGTTTCAAGTAGAATCTCTTCCGACCTTACCATGGAGATATTTATTGAACAAGATTGCAGATTGATATTATCTCGAACTCCCAATACAAGCCACATGTCGCCTTGAGTTGACGATCCATCAATTGTAATTTCAATTGTAGTACCTGATCTTAGAAAATTATTACTCAAATTTTGGGCCTCTGGTCCGTCATCAAACAATATTGATGCGTTAGTAATTTCTGGGGCACTAATATCTGCTAAAGGGGGGTTAACTAGCACAATACTAACGGATAACCACGTGAAAAGCCACAACATTCCTGAACGGAACCAATTTCCTCCTGTATACAAATCTGAAAATTCCGAAGGTATAATCAAACGATGAAGGCTGGGTAAAGCAAATACAAAACTAAGTGGGAGAAGCCAAAGAATTGGGCTTGGTCCATCTATGTTTGGCATAACAAAATATCTCATTATGAATGCTAGAGAGATGGAACCAACAATAACCAACCACATTGAATACGTGTCTGCTACTTCCTTTTTCTTGAACTCCAATGGGTCAAATGGTTCTAGTCCAACTGAGCCCCCTGCCCGACGTGGTTTTGAGCCATCAGATTGGCGTTTTGCCTTCCTTCCGTCTATCGCCGCAGAACGAAGGGCAGTGTCAATATCTACCATGGGACCATTCCAAACGGGGCCTCGACCCCAAATGAACGTTGGGAGTCAAGTGAAACGCTCATATCATACTCTTAGGTGGACTAGGTATCGCCGGGGTGGCTTAGTTGGTAGAGCGTCGGACTCATAGGGTAGGTGGGCTGCAAAGTCTGCGCAAACGATGAGACGCATCTGAGAAATCCGAAGGTCGCGGGTTCAAGTCCCGCTCCCGGCACCATTACTTGTCATAGAATGCATTCTATCGTCTATTTTATCCGTTCAGTTGATGGTCTTTCTAGGTACGTCAAAGACCATGGACATACCCCAAACCGGCTCTAAGGTTCGAATTACCCTTGAGTCTAGAACGGGAAAACAATCTCATGAAGGAGTTATCATCAACCCTGCAGGAGAAGGGTTATTGACAATTAAGCTTCAAAATGGATACAATCTTTCGCACCCCATTAATCAAATCAATTCAATACAAGTTGTAGGCGAACCTAAAGAGAAAAACGAAAATAATTTCTCTACTAATCAAAATCACGAGGATATGGAACTTCCACTTGTAATACTCCTACATACTGGAGGAACAATCGCTAGCAAAGTAGACTATGAAACAGGTGCAGTAGTTGCAAGATTTGAACCAAATGAAATCTTAGATTCTGTTCCAGAATTACGGCCGATTGCAAGAATTGAAACAGTACTAATTGGGAATATGTTCTCAGATGATATTCGTCCAAGACATTGGAATCAAATGATTGAACAAACTGAATCCGCTTTTGAGCGTGGAGCAGTAGGAGTTGTAATTACTCATGGAACTGATACAATGGGGATTAGTGCATCTGCTCTTGCATTTGCTTGGTCAGGGGAGGGAGGGCGCCCCCCTGGGCCCATTGTTTTCACAGGTTCACAACGTTCTTCTGATCGAGGATCCTCAGATGCAAAGGAGAATCTCATTGCTGCAATTCACTTTGCAGGACATGGCCCTATTCCAACTGGAAATGGGGATTCAACAGTGATTGTGATGCACGAAAGTTCATCTGACGGAGTACTAAGTATACTTCCGGGTATTTCATCAAGAAAAATGCATTCGTCAACCAGAGGTGCGTTTCAATCGATTGATATTGGTCAATTGGGTAGAATTAGAGTTGAAGGTAGCGATTGTTCAATTGAAATGATTAGAAATACTGGGGAAGAACGACCGATTGGCAAACCAATTCTATTCGATGAAAGCATCAGCATTGCAGAGATGATTGCAGGCCCTCATTTGCGCCCCGAACATATCATGGCCCTAGCTTCAACCAACCCTCATGCATTACATATCCACGGGACTGGACTTGGCCACCTTCCAATTGCTGATCCAAATAGAGACAGTCCAGAAAACCCAGCGGTTCAAGAAAATCTCAACAAATACATAGAAGCGGGGGGAATTGTAGTAATGTCTACTCAAACAATTCATGGGCCTGTACACTTGGATGTATATTCAAAAGGTAGAGAACAACAAAAAATGGGAATAATTGGACATGGTTCTGTTGGCCCACCCGAAACATCGTTGGTTAAACTGCATTACTTACTTTCAAAATTTGGTACAGACCGAGTTGAAATTCAAAAGATGTGGTCAACAAGCCTTTGTGGAGAAATTATTGATATTCAATAATTCAATTGAAGAATTAATTTTTCAATTGAAAAATTACAACATAAACAATAGTTTTGATGATGAACTATCGATTTATTTCAACGAATGATGGCGTCGAGGATTGACCCAATAGAGGACTTGGCAAGCCTTAGAGAAGAGTCCAAAAGAGGAGGAGGGCAATCTCGCATCGACGCAATAAGAAAATCAGGAAGAAAAACTGCAAATGAAAGGATAGATTCTCTTGTCGACGAAGGGAGTTTTATCGAAATAGATGCCTTTGTGAAAAGTCGGGAAACAGAACATGGAATGGATCGAAACTCAATTCTTGGAGACGGAGTAATAGCAGGCAGTGCGACAATAGAAGGAAGAAGAGTACTATGTTTCTCTCAGGATTTCTCGGTTTTTGGAGGTTCAATGGGCGAGATGCATGCACATAAAATAGTGAAAATTGTCGAAATGGCATTGAAATCAAGCCTCCCATTAGTGGGTATCTGGGACGGAGGTGGCCAAAGAGCACACGAAGGTGTTACCGCGTTAGGAGCTACTGGAGAGCTAATGGACAGGTTGATTGCATGTTCTGGACGAATCCCAATGATTTCTTTGGTAATGGGTCCTGTTGTAGGAGCATCTGCCCTAGCTGCTGCTATTGCCGATTTTGTAATAATCAGTGAAGAACACGGAGAATTCTTCCTTTCAAGCCCACTAGAAACTCCAGAAGTTGCCCAAGATGGAATGAGTTCTAGAGATCTTGGCGGTGCAGAAATGCATGCTAGCCGTTCTGGGATTGCAAGTTTGGTCGCATCAGATGAAGATGATGCGATGGATATTGTTGCAGAAATTTTGTCATTTTTTCCTGATCATTGCGACGCGTTGCCACCTATCTTGGAATCCACTGATCCAGAAAACAGATTCTGCGATTCGCTTACTGAGATTGTACCTGATGATTCAAATCGACCATACGATATGAAAAAAATTATCGAAATCATAGTAGATGAAAATCAATTCTTAGAATTACAGCCACAATACGCGGAGAATATTGTAATTGGATTTGCTAGATTGGGCGGCAATCCAATAGGCATTATTGCAAACCAACCTAAAGTTCTAGCCGGATGTCTTGATATCGATGCATCGGTTAAAGCAGCCCGATTTATTCGCACATGTGATTGCTTCAATATTCCGTTGGTTTCATTTGTAGACGTCCCTGGTTTCCTACCTGGCACAGTTCAAGAATGGGGAGGAATTATCCGTCATGGGGCGAAATTGTTGTATGCATATGCTGAAGCAACAGTACCCCAATTAACAATAGTTACGAGAAAGGCATATGGAGGGGCCTATTTGGCAATGTCTTGCAAACATCTTGAATCAGATTATAATGTCGCTTGGCCTTCTGGAGAACTAGCGGTAATGGGAGCAGAAGGCGCAGTAAACATCATCCATAGAAGGGAATTAAAGGACGCTGCAGACCCCTCGGCAACTCATACTGAATTAGTTGGAGAATATCGCCAGAAATTCGGCGATCCATATGTTGCAGCAAGAAATGGTTGGTTAGACGATGTAATTGAACCAGGGGATACAAGAATTAAGTTAATTCGAGCGTTGAAACCACTGGTTTCGAAAAGAGTATGGCAACCTCCAAGAAAACATGGAAATATTCCGTTATGATTCATCATTAGCAAGATTATTTTCGAAATCACTTAATCGATTCAAAAGTAGCGGCAGGCTAGGAAGTTCAGTACGTCTTGATGGTTCAATAAATATTGACCAAGCAATCAAATGTTGAGCTGCTAACATCCACCTTCCATCTAAATGAAGAGTTCCAGTAGATTCTTGAACAGGACTAATCGAACCTAATGAACCATATGAAGGTGAAAGTTGAATATCGACATGAATTGGTGGGGGTGAATCTCTTTTTCCATTTAAACCTGAATCAAAATCAATGTATAATGTGGAAGAAAGTTCTCTTTCTTCAAGCGAAGAAAGTAACGACGAAGCCCACGGCCCCCTTTCATCCAATGGACGTCGTCCCAATACAGTATATATTCGCCCTCCTGCTTGAGACCAAGCCTCTGCTACTGAACGTGCAGAAGCTCCTCCTCCTCTAAGAATGAGTAAGGGGGGGGTTGAGAGTGAAAATAAGCCAAACGAACGTGCAACTAATACCACTCCCAATCCATCAGTACTACCCGTAACTAAACGGTGACCATCCCATCGGATTTGATTTGTAGATGCAATCTCAAGACTCTTGTCAGAAGAAATAACACCTGAACGAGATGTTAATCCATGTTTCAAAGGTGTAGTCAAAGAAACCCATACCAATGGAGAATCTCCATACGGCGTTTCGACTTCAGGGCATTTGTCTATTTCTATCTCACTTACGCCCCAACCTTCTGGAAAAGAAAGGGTTTCATGCGTGGCATTTCTAACCAAATCCAATATCTTGTTAGTCGGTTGCTTAGAACCCAAATCGCCACCCAATACAATCTGTCCAAGTAATTCAGAAAGATCGTTGGTATCATAATGAGAAGTTGCAGTAATTGATCTGCGACCTTCAGGATTAAGATGAAAATCCACCAATAGAGAAAGAACTGGTGTTAACGAGTGTGAAATTGGAGAACCGGCTACTACACAAAGTACATCTCGGCGCGCCTCCATGTGTGCTCCAAAGAGCCTGAACGTATGGTGATGACGCTTAAGGTTCAAATCCACGAAGAACGGGCGAGGAGGAATGGAGTCCGATTTAGACATCGCTCGTTCAATAGAACTAGCACCAATTGAAGAGATAGCATGGAAGATGGGAATTGGAGTAGAAGAACTAATCCCATTCGGCAGACACATGGCCAAAGTGACATGGCCAGCTATTCGAAATAGATTAGATAGACCCAGAGGATCCTTGGTTCTTGTTACTAGTGTTAACCCAACTAGATATGGAGAAGGGAAAACCGTTACCACTATCGGATTAAGTATGGGACTAAATCGAATCGGAAAGAAATCTGCTTGTGTAATCAGAGAGCCTTCAATGGGACCTGTTTTTGGAATTAAAGGAGGGGCTGCTGGCGGAGGACATGTACAAGTTCTACCTATGGAGGACATTAATCTTCATTTTACAGGAGACTTACATGCAGTTACTTCTGCTCATAACCTCTGTAGCGCTATCTTAGATAATCACCTACATCATGGAAATAAACTAGAAATTGATACATCAAGGCTTCTTTGGCCTAGAGTTATCGACATGAATGACAGAACATTGAGAGGTGCCGCTATTGGCCTAGGAGGACCTGGGAATGGAGTAACGCGAGAAGAACGATTTGACATCACAGCAGCAAGTGAAGTGATGGCAATTCTTGCTTTGTCTACTGACTACGAAGACCTCAGAAAACGACTTGGGAATATTGTTGTTGGTTCAACGTCAGATGGAAAACCTGTGAAGGCGGAGGACATAGGTTCGGCAGGAACTATGGCGCTATTGATGAGAACTGCTTTCCTACCAAATCTAGTACAGACAACAGAGGGAACTCCAGCATTTATCCATGCAGGGCCATTCGCAAATATTGCACATGGAAATTCAAGTATTATTGCTGACAGGCTTGCATTATCGATACACGATATCGTGGTTACAGAAGCAGGATTTGGCGCAGATCTAGGAGCTGAAAAAGCACTACATATCAAAACAAATGCATCGGGATTAGCACCTGATTGCATAGTTGTGAATGTTACAGTTCGTAGCATGAAAATGCATGGACTAGGAATGGTCGGCCTGCCTAATGGAAAAGAGGCACTGATTGATGAAAATGTTGAGATGGTAAGACATGGCGCATCAGCAAACCTTTCTCGACATATTCAGAACATGGCTCGCTTTGGACCAGATGTCGTGGTATCAATCAACAAATTCCCTACAGATTCTGAGGCTGAGATATTAGCCCTAATGGAAATCGCCAAAGAAGCAGGTGCAGCAGACGTAGCACTGTACGAAGGTCATTCTAAAGGAGGAGTGGGAGCCGAAGATTTAGCTAAATCAGTTTCAAAAGCAGTACAACGACACATGGCAGCGGGTAGACCGTTTAATCCATTGTTTGAAACAAATGCTCCAGTAGTAGAAAAAATAGAAAATATTGCAAAAACGATGTACGGAGCATCAGGAATTTCAATCAAGCCTCGAGCGAAGAAACAGTTGGAGAAAATCAAGGAATGGGGGTATGGGGAATTACCCGTTTGCATGGCTAAAACCCAGTATTCTTTTAGCCATGATCCAGCACAGTATGGAGCACCAAAAGGTTTCACACTCCCTGTAAGAGAATTTAGACTAAATGCAGGGGCTGGTTTCATTGTTGCAGTATGTGGAGACATGATGACAATGCCCGGATTGCCGAAAATACCTGCAGCAAAAGGCATGGACATGGACAAAGATGGGAACCTCACGGGAATATTTAGTTAAGGAGACGACATGAAAATCCTACAACTCTCTGATTCTAGTTGTAGAATTAGAGTAGATGATCAAGATGATTTATGGGTCTTAGCACAAGTATGTCGTAAAGGAATTCAAATTGGAATGCTAGGCCATAGAAGAGATTCTACAACAGGAAATAAAGATGGAGGGAGGGCTAAAGAAACTGAAAGGAAGACGATGTGGATAGTTCTTGAAATAGAACAAAACGAATATCATTCATTCAGCGAATCATTGAGAACTACGGGAATTATTATTGAAGCTCCCATAGACCAAGGAAGGCACCACACACATTCAATCGAAATGAATTCAGAAATCCAACTTAATTGGAAAGATATAATTCCAATAGAAGATAGAGAATTACTTCAGAAATCAGCAGACTTGGGAGCGAAAGTGAAAGTTCTACTAATAGTAGTTGAAAATGATGAAATCCAACTATTTGAAGTCACACCGAATGGTCTCAAAGATGGAACAGAATTTAATTTACGGGGAGGAGGTAAACGAGAAGGAGATAGTGCCCCTACAAGAGATTCATTCTTTGAAGATACTGCCAAGGAAACTATGCTAGTAGTTCGGCCAGGTATGCCACTATTGCTTTGTGGACCAGGAAGTGCTAGAGAGAGATTTGCAGAAGCACTGAAAAATGCAGGGTGTAAAGAAATAATTCGAACTGTTTCTACGAGCATAGGTGGTCGAGCAGCGGCAAACGAAGTACTCAGAGAAGGATTGGCAGACGATATTTTGGGGGAACATACGATAGTAAGACAAACAAGATTGATCGAAGATGCACTATCAAGGGTAGGAACTGGAGGAGCAGTTGCATATGGCGCATTAGAAATTCTAGACGCTGCAGAACAAGGAGCAGTAGAGACTTTGATTATTCTTGCAGATTTACTTCGGGATGGAACTCAATATTGTGTTGATAAAACATGGTCAACTGTCTCAGAATTAGTACTTGAATCGGGAGGAGAAGTTGAGCAGTCATCTACCGACCATGATGCAGGTGCACAATTACTTGGATTCGGCGGGGTTATTGCCTTATTGAGATGGAAATTAGAATGAACAAACATATTCAGTTCCCCCTTCTGCCAAAGCCATGACTCGCCCAATGGGACGTATTGTCGCATTCGCGCCTGAACGAGGTGGGTGGGAAGGTCCAGTAGGAAAATTAGCACGAAAAATGCAACTTTTGGGAAATGATGTTTGGTGGATACATAGAGATGGAACAGACAAGCCAGTAACTGAATTTCATAACGATAATGAATCTAAAATTCATAGAGGGGCTTTCGAATGGAGAAAACTCCTAAATGGTGCAAGGTGGTTAATTTCTGCTGGGCCGACATTAACCTCTGATAATGAGGAATTAGCATCTTGGTCGGCGGCACTAACATTTGCAGAACTTGAAGGAACTTTGAATGCTCTAGTTCTTTCATCTTCTAAAGAAAACTTTACTCATATATGGTCAAAGATAGTACCTCGGATTAGACAATTTCACATTGTTGCAATTACACAACAGGAAATTGAAAGAATTTCAAAGTATGAAGAATGGAATATTCCTCAAAATATGGAACAATTGATTGACATTCTAAACCGAATACAAAAAAAGACACTGGTCCCACATTTAATTGCTAGAGAAGCAAAAAATAGTGGTTGGGGAATAAACTCGCACACATATGGTATTTCGAAAATCGATCAAACGGGAGAATGTGACATCGGAGAATGGATTGGTGGTTTTCTTCATGGTTTGATTCAGTTTGGACATGGGGAAAATGCTACACAAAAAGCACTTAAAGAAGCTAACCAATGATTCATTCAGTTTGTGTTCCTTCAGTATCTTGTTCACTTTGAGAATTGCGAAGTCCCAACGATACAACTGCTGCAATCAAAAGAAGTGGTGCTGCTCCACCCAGAGTAACATAAGTTCCAACTGGTGTTCCACCACCCACAGTTGAAGTTGTGAAATTAAATTCACCATCTGCAAATCGTGGCTCTCTCCATTGTGCGATAGTTAGATTCACAACAAAGGTCACTTGTTGACTACTTCCAAGACAAGCAACTCCCTCACTTCCTTGATTAGTGACTGAAAGAATCCATTCTCCTCGACCATACATCCAAACTTGGGTATCACTCTTCAGATTGAAAATTGCTTCTTGGAGTTCATCACTTGATGTAGCATTCATTTCAGGAATGGGGGTATTAATTACAACTGAATCAGAGCCCTCCCAGTTCTCCGCAGACCAAGAGGTACCATTTGATCCATCAGAATAATTCACAGGATCTGGGACACGTAACTCAGCTAGCCACTGGGGCTGACAATCTACTCCTGCAATGGTTCCTCCTTGGTTAACAACAGAGTAGTTAGCAACGAGAATACCGCCTTGATCGACAGTAACCATTGCTTCAACACGAGACCCGCTAGAAACAGTCTGACCAACTTCGGTAGACCATGACTGTGTGGACCAATCGGCATACCAATCCTCTACCTGTCTCTC